>JACZQL010000106.1 GCA_022545745.1 Deltaproteobacteria bacterium
CCGCCGCCTGCCCCTCATGTGGCTCGCAGACGAGAAGAAGCGCGAATTCACCGAGAAGGCCCTCGAGCGGCTGATCAAGAAGGTCGCGCCCGAGGCTGGCGACCCCGAGGCCCTCGCCAAGGCGATCAGCGAGCTCGTGCAGAGCCTCTCCGGCGGGGGCGAGGGCACAGGACCTCCACAGCCGGGGCAGGCCGTGGTTCCCAGCGGTCCCGATCCCCCACCGCCCTCGGAGCCTTACTTCTTCTTGGCTGCCGCTGCCTTCAGCTTCTCCGCTCCAGCGTCGACCGGCTGGACCTTCCGGCGCTGCAGCAGCGTGACGAGTCGCATGACCTGCACGAGGTAGGTGGGGACGGTCGTGACCTCGGCGATCACTTCCACGACGATGCCGATCCCGATCAGGGCCAGCGCGAGACCGTAGGCGCGCTTCTCGTCCCACTATTCCGGGGCCGCGCGCAGGCCCTTTACATACTTGCTTTGCCCGTTGTTAGTTTGGTCCAGGTTTTGGGGCTGCCCCACGGAGAGTTCGGTCAGGTATCGTTCCTCAGTTACACGCTAACCACCATTCGCGTGGATACCCTCAGCCTGGTATTCGGGATCATCTTTCACATCGCTGCCTTTCTCAGTGTCCTTTACGCCCTTCACGTGAAGGATTCGGTGCAGCATGTGGCTGGGCTCATCTATGCGGGGAGCGCCATCGGGGCCGTGTTCGCCGGTGACCTGGTTAGCCTGTTTGTTTACTGGGAACTGACAGCGGTTTCATCAGCATTTTTAATTTGGGCACGCCGAACCGAGAGGTCCTATGAGGCCGGTATCCGGTACCTAATCATTCAAGTGGCCTCGGGCCTGCTGTTACTTGTGGGTGTTATTTTCCACGCCCAAAAGACAGGTGATATCACCTTTGGTTTTTTAGGTCTAGACGGCTTAGGCGCCCAACTCATTTTCGTTGCCTTTGGGATCAAATGTGCCTTTCCGCTGCTTCACAACTGGCTCCAAGACGCCTACCCGGAGGCTACCGTTACGGGAACCGTGTTCTTGAGCGCCTTCACCACAAAATTAGCCGTTTATGCTCTGGCTCGTGGGTATCCGGGGACCGAAATCCTGATCTGGATCGGCGTCATTATGACCGCATTCCCCATCTTCTATGCGGTCATAGAAAACGACCTCCGGCGTGTATTGGCGTACAGTCTGAATAACCAGCTTGGATTCATGGTGGTTGGAGTCGGAATCGGCACAGAAATGGCACTCAACGGTACTGTTGCCCACGCATTTACGCACATCATTTACAAGGCGCTTCTATTCATGTCCATGGGAGCCGTCTTATTCCGAACGGGAACCATCAACGGTTCGGAGCTTGGCGGGCTGTACAAATCGATGCCTTATACGACCTTCTTTTGCATTGTTGGGGCGGCGTCCATTTCGGCCTTTCCCCTGTTCAGCGGTTTCGTAAGCAAATCGCTTATTATGACATCGGCGGCAGGCGGGGCATATCTCTGGGTATGGTTGGTCCTGCTATTTGCCTCGGCGGGCGTATTTCATCACTCCGGGATCAAAATTCCCTTTTTTGCGTTTTATGCCCATGACTCGGGAATCCGCTGCAAGGAAGCACCGTGGAACATGCTTCTTGCGATGGGGATTGCTGCCTTTTTATGTATCGGGATTGTGGTTTATCCCAGGCCTTTATATCAGCTGTTGCCATACCCCGTTGATTATGTTCCTTATACCACCACGCACGTAATCACCCAGCTGCAACTCCTTCTGTTCTCTGCCCTGGCCTTTGCGGTGCTAAAGCGAACCGGCATTTACCCGCCGGAGCTAAAAGCAACAAACCTTGATACCGATTGGTTTTACCGGGGATTGCCAAAACTCGTGTGGAGGTTTGCCGGCGCTCCCATAGCCACACAGCTCGGTTTTATCCGGGATGGAGTATCCAAGCGAATCTCTCAGCTGACAATCCGTTCCCCAAGACCAATAGTAGTCAGCCAAATGGTTCTCTTGATCGTGTTTTTGCTCTTTTTCTTTCTGGTGATTGACTTCTGGCAGGCCTGGCAATCCGAGTGAGAAGCGGTGGGTTCTATTCTATCACTCTCGAAATTGTCATGGTGATCATTTCAGCGATGTGACGATCCAGGTGTCTTGCTACCGCTAACACCGGACCCCTGACAAGAATTCCTATCGCAAACCGGTGGGTTGGTCCGTTCTTCTGGTAGGGCTGATTGCTGTTTTTTCAATGGGTGCGCCCTGTGTGGTTAGGATTGCCTTTTGGCGGGTACAGTGTTGGATAAACTGCAGAGTCAATTGGACGAGGTGTCACTGAACTCCTGACGCTAAACTCACAGATTTCTGATCAGTCACCGGGGTGGGACCTCATCGCGCGTAAGGGAACACCCAGATCAGCATGCCCAGCAGATAGCAGATCAAACTTGCGGCGATAGTGAAGGGGACGCTCCAGCTTAAAAACTCCCGCAACGGGACTTTGCGCTTCTCCTCCCGTTCACAGAGGTTTAATGCCACGTACAGGGCCGGAGCTCCGGCCACCGTCAGATTGCTCCCGAGCGTGCCCGACCAGACCAGCATCCACCACAGTGGCCACGGTTCCACGCCCTGCTGACCCAGGTCACGAATGGTATAGAGAAAGGTCAAAATGTAGGCGTCATGTTCGACAACACCTACAATCGGAACCGTCACCCAGTACAGAATCGATGCGCCAAGGGGCAAATTTTGCAAGAAGAGGGGGGTCAGTGACGAAGCCAGCTTCTCCAGTATACCTGTCTTTTCCAAGCCCCCCACGAGGGAAAAGAGCGCTATGTAAAAAAAGATTGCCCTCCAGTCGAGCTCCTGAATGATCTCCTCAAATTCAGGCTTCTTCAGGCGATGGCCGAAGATCTCTAAAATCAGAATCAGTATCAATGCCCCGCTCAGTGCGATGAATCCTAGTTTTACGTCCAGGAGTTGGCGAAACGCCATGGCCACGATCGTAGCGCCGAATCCTGCGAGCACGATGAAGGCAAACAGCGGATCGGGTATTCGAGCGTCAAAGGGGTTCGCCCCGGCGGCCCCAGAGGCGACAGGCTCAGGTGCACTTACCCCGTGAGCTTCTTGAAGAGTCCGCCTGAAGCCGTAAAGATACATGGCGCCCAGGGTCAATACAAAAGTCACCATGAGGATGGGAAATGAGGAGGGCCGCCCGTCCTGCCAGATGAAATCCAGGAATTCCGCACCCGACACGCTGTGCAACATCTGCGGCGGTAGATCACCCAATAGCAACGCCGTGCCCATGAAGTTTGCGCTGAAACCTATCATGAGGATAACCGGTGTCAAGGGAAGACGCAGGTGACGAATAACCGGCAGCGCTACAGGGGCTAACATCAAGATCACGACTACGTTGTCTACGACCACGGAGAGGAGCCCGGCCAGCATTGAAAGTATCATTACCAGCAATCCCGGGTGGCCCCGAGACAGACGCAAGGCCTGAGCGGATAGCCACTCCGGAACGCCAGTCTTGCCAAAGTACCCTGCGATTACCCAGATGCTCACCAGGATGGCCATGACGTTCCAGTCCACATACAAAAAAGCATCCACCTCGCTCATCACACCCACCGAAACCATGAGCACCACACCAAGCAAGGCCGCCACAGACCGATCGATGATCCCTGTAATGATAACTAGGATCGTCGCTGAGAAGATACCGAGAGTCAGCCAAGCTGTGAATTCCATTGAATCAATCGTGTGTCAAAAAATCGTTGTTTTGTACAACAAAGATCTCTAACATCCAGGTGGAATTGAACAATATTAGCTGTTCTTAATATCTCTTCCCACCAGAAATAGCAAAAAGAAAAAGCAAGGAAAATGGTTGACAGGGCGTTTCAATCCACCTATGCTCTCGAAGCCGATTCTCCAGCCTTCCTCGCATGGCTTTCGACCTCACGCCGTTCATGGGAGACATAAAGGACATAGCTGGCCCCCTGACCATAATCTCCAACCGCGCACCCTACGAACTTAGAAAGAGAGTAGGGAAGGTCACTTATGAGAAAACTGTTGGTGGGTTGGTTTCTGTTCTGGACGAAATTATGTGTCAGGGTGGAGGTACTTGGGTCGCCTGGGGAGAGGCTGCAGGTACGGTTGAACGCGTCGATGTCCCGGTTGAGGATCCCAAATACTCCATAAAACTGATTGACCTTACCGACCAAGAGGTCAAGAACTATTACCTGGGGTTCTCCAATCGAGTCCTATGGCCCCTGTCTCACTACTTCCTGGATCGATGTCACTTCCGCACTGAGTACTGGAAGGCCTATGAGAGCGTCAATAATAAGTTCGCACGAGCCTACACCTCCGGGGCTCGAAGTCAGGACAGCATTTGGATTCACGACTTCCATTTAACCCTACTCCCCGGTCTGATTAGAGGAGAGAATCGGGATCTATCCATAGGATTTTTTTGGCACATTCCGTTTCCCTCCGCTCCGGTATTTCGGGTTCTGCCATGGCGAAAGGAGGTCCTGCGCGGTCTTTTAGGAAGCGACTTGATTGGCTTTCAACTTCACGCCCATGCCGAAAATTTCCTTCAGTCCGTAGAGGATGTACTAAAGGTTCCAGTGGATCGAGAAAAGCTTCTCATCGAATACGAAGGCCGAACCATCAGAGTTGGGGCCTTCCCAGTGGGAATTGATTACCAGAGATGGAATACCCTGGCCTCGAATCCTACCAATGAAGAGAAGGCCCTCCAGATCCGTAGGGAAGTGGGCAGTAAATACCTTCTTGTTGGCGCAGATCGGCTCGATTATACCAAGGGGATTCTGGAGAGACTCCTTGCCTACGAGCGCTTTTTAGAGAAATATCCTGAATACCACGGTAACGTGTGCTTGTTGCAGATCGCCGTACCCTCGCGCACCCGGGTGGAAGAATACATGACCCTTAAACGTAGCATCGATGAAACCATCGGCCGCATCAGTGGACGATTTAGCACCAGAAAATGGGTCCCTGTCCGTTATCTCTATAAGTCCTTTCCTACCGAGGAGCTGGTGAACTACTACTCAGCGGCGGATGCGGCCATGATCACCCCACTCAGGGATGGAATGAACTTGGTGGCTAAAGAATATGTGGCATCGAGAATCGGTGACAATGGTTGCCTCATCCTCAGTGAATTCGCTGGAGCGGCGGGGATATTAAAAGACGCAGTCATCGTGAATCCCTATAACATTGAGGATCTGGCCGATACCATCCATCGATGTCTGTCCATGTCGGAGAGCGAAAAACAAAGCCGGATGCAACGACTCCGTCGAGCCGTCAAGGAAAATGACGTCCATTGGTGGTGCCAAAGCTTTCTCCAAACCCTTGCCCAAGCCCCTCAGGGGCTCAAAACTGAGGTGGCAGGGATCAACCCTCCAACTTCATTGACCTAACTTCTGCATCAGGCCCGAAAGACCTACGATTAAGATAAAGTAAAAACCCACCAACCCATAGACGACCGGCCAGGATGGGACGCGCAACCTGGCAAGGAAGTGCCAGTACATACTAGAAGTCGGTGCAGTGTCAAAAAGATTATATCCCCTTGTCGTCACAGACCGCTTTGGATAGTCTAAAGTTATGAAGAATCTCGCCCAGTTAAGGAGCGACGCCCTCTCTATATTTCATAGTGGTGTGAAGGCTGCAGATCCGGAAAACGCTGTTCAACAATCGGTGAAGGTAAAGGGGCAGAAGTTGGTGATCCAGGATAAGGTTTATGACCTCGCACGCTACGACGGTGTATATGTCATCGGCGCAGGCAAGGCGGCTGCTGCCATGGCTCAAGCGGTCGAGGCTCGGCTTAACCCATGGCTCAAGTGTGGTATCGTTAACGTTAAGTATGGTCACGGTATTCCCCTAAAATGGATCGAAGTGAATGAAGCCGGCCACCCGGTTCCAGATGA
>JACZQL010000107.1 GCA_022545745.1 Deltaproteobacteria bacterium
TCATAATGCTTTCGGTGGCCTTGCTGGTGCTGATTGGGTCTGAGCTTAGATTATCCGCAAACTGGAAGGCAGAGTGGGAAGAGACGGTGGCCGCCGCCAAGAAAGAAGGCAAGCTCGCACTCCACATGGTTCCGACGGTCAACGCGGAAAAAGTGATTTATGCCTGTCAGGAAAAATATCCGGAGATCAAGGTGACCACGGGAATTGCTAAGGACCGGTCGTTTTGTAGGACGCCTCATGACCGAAAGGCGGGCCAAGAAGTACCTCACCTGAATGGCGACGCCGCAAGGAAGGCGTTAAATATCTTGGGATGTCTTTCCCGGAGAGGTCAAATCAAAGGCCGGTAAACAAATTCTTCAATAAGGTCCTCATGACAAGAAGGAAATGACACTAGCTGACCTGAACCAGCATTGAAATGTCATAGGAACAGCGGGCCAACACCCTCCCATCAGGAGATGCCAGCTCGCCAATAAAGCGGGAGCCATAACGCACCTGACCACCAATTAAAGGCATGGTTCCAGAGAAGATGACCGTACCCGGCTGGCCCACGTTGCCAATGAGTTCCTGCAGATTCTTTGCTGTTATGAGCCCCCCAAGTGTCCCAGACTGGTATTCGTGTTCGGCCTCGCCTTCCGTTACAGTACTGCGCAAGATCAACCCATCCCATTCCTTCATCAGTTGGTTGACCCTCCAGACCTCTCTGCCAAGGACCTTGGGATAGATTTGCTTCGATTTTTCCACTGTGAGTGCCTCAAGGGCTCGGTCCGTATGATCGCTTCCCACGGTGACAAAAAGATCGTCTTTCTCAATGAGGAGAACGTACTCCACCTCCCCTGAAGAGCTTCCATCGTTGGCCCAAACCGTACCACCGACCTGCAGGGACAACGGATTGACGGTGTAAAGCTCCGGAACCCGTTTGGGGACCGGGACACCTTGCTGGGCGAGCTCTTCAATATGACGTCGTACGGACTCCTGATCTCGTCCCGTATATCCGGCAAGAACGAGTTGCTTAGCTTCGAATCGTAGCGGCCGGTTATTGGCAACATCCCAAAACTCAAGGCTCCGGGTGGGTGAAGTGATTTGGTTCATGTCAATGGCCCACTACCCTCATAAAGTTAATGTCGATATCCTCAGCCGTTCCTTTGAGAACGAACCTTGCACCATTGCCTTCATCTATCGTATAGGATACCAATGGTCAACAGGCTGTGTGGCACCCAGGGCTACGGCTGGCAAACTAATCCAAATATAGAAAGCCGAGACTATGCCAAAACTTGAGCGAGAGTTCTTTAACCCATCCAATATTCCAGCAAAGCCTGTGGGCGGAATCCCTGGCCTGAGTGAACAAATTCTATCCCAGGACCCAGAGAGCGGCGATTATACCCGAATTCTACTGTTTGAGCCTGGAACCGATACCTCCGCCATGGGCGTCCAACGCCACGATTTCTGGGAAGAGGTGTGGATCCTGGAGGGAGACCTTTTCGACATCTCTTTAGGCCAGACGTTTGTGAAGGGCATGTATGCCTGCCGGCCACCAGGCATGCCACACGGCCCATGGCGTTCACAAAACGGATGCAAGACTTTTGAGACCCGATCCTACCGGAAGTAATCAAAGAACGGGTGGCCTCACGCCTTAAATTCTAGCCCGGCAGCCCGGAGCCCTTCGATGGCGCAGGCTTCGTCTTCGTCCGATGTGCCACCGCTTACGCCAACTGCACCGATGATGGAATTGCCTTCAAGGATTAACACACCCCCTGCCACCGGGACCACTTTGCCATCGGATAGATCGGATAAAGAATTTAAGAAGGTAGGCCTATCCTTGAGGCGTTGACCAAGTTCTCGGGTCGATTCCCCCATGCCAACCGCTCCCCATGCCTTTCCGATGGCAATCTGAGGACGCAGGATGCTGGCCTCATCTTCTCGTTTGAGCGCCTTTAAGTGCCCACCGTCATCCAGCACTGCGACACAGAGAGGCCTGAGCTTTAACTCTCTGGCCTTCTCCAGGGTCTTATCCACTATGATTGCGGCTTTTTCCAATGTCAGCTTCATCACAATTCCTCTCTTTGTTGTCACTCAGTCCAAAGATGGCTGAATCGTGTGTCAACCACCTGGTCGTAGGGGACCGGTCCTGAAAGAAGACCACACTCTTGGGCGAAACGGTTCATCTTCGTAATCACCTCTTCTGAGATGGTGGGATCATAATAGGGAACATCACGTCTTATGAGTTCGGCAATTAGCTCAGCCTCCGTGGGAGGATAGATGCGTCGTCCCACCTCAGTGGCACGGTCAGGATCTTCCCGGAGGGCCTTTTGGGCCATAACAAGCGCACGCACGGCCGCTGCAACCCCCTTGGGGTCCTCCTCGATTTTCTTTTCCGTCGCGACCATTGCGGGGAAGGTATAGTACTGGGCAGCGGGCGGGCCATCTCCCCGACGAATATCCAGAACTACCGTACCAACACCACGGCGCACTGCCACCTCACAACCCATCCCGTTTGCCCAGAAACCATCGAGCTTGCCCTCCTCCAGGGCCTTCGCAGCTGAAATACCAAAAGACGTACTTGCCCCAGTGGCACCAGGAATCGGCATAATCTGCACATTGTTACTTTTTTCGTCGATGCCAGCTTCAGCCAGCAGCCGGTGCAGTCCCAGATCAGGGCCTGGTGCCGCACCGATCCTAAGTCCTTTGACTGCTGTTAAATCCCCGCGCTTAGCCCGTAGATCTGACCTCAAGACGAGGAACCAGTACATCCTTTGAGCCAAGGCCACGAGGAGCCTGGCCCCCTTCCAGTCGGGAAACGCCGCCAAGGTGGCATGCGCGGAACCAACCGCCAAATCCAGCTCACCCGCACGCAATGCCTCCATGGTTTTGGGCACAGGGAACAGGAGCTCCACTCTTTTTGTGTCTAACCCTGCAGACTTAAAAAACCCCAATTCCACAGCGGCAATCACAGGAAAGTAAGAATTTGAAATGAGATCAGGGACGGCAATTCTCATAGGATTTATCCTCTAAGAGACCTACGTGCCTGTTTGAGAATGGTACAGTAGATCCGATTCGTTTAAGCAAAGAGGGTTTGGAAGCAGAAAAGGGGACCGGCAGGTTCCGGTCCCCTTTTGCGTATATCCTCGCCCTTGTTTCTCCTAGTTCGGGAGCTTTACACGGGTAAAGACCTTTAACGGGTTCTTTTGAAAGATCTTTAGCTTGTCTTCAGCAGTCAAGAACTCCAGGCTATCGATCACCGGAACCAGGTCATCGGAGGGCCTCCCCGTGTCAAGGCGTTTCGCCCCTCCCGAGCCGGGGGCCTCAGTCCCAAAACACATCTGATCGACGCCCCTCTGCTTGATGGCAGCAGTCAAAAAATCAGTATCATAGGCACAAGCGTCATAGAAAAGATTGTTCCTGAGGTCCTTCTGAGAGATGTGGTGGTCTGTGGGGATGAAGCGGTTTAGGGCCCCACCGCAGTGGCAGATAATTATTTTGAGGCGCGGGAAGACCTCAAAGACATTACTGTGGGCCAAGATGTGCATGGCAAGGAACTCTTCAATGTAATTGTTCATCTGGTAGTTGGCTGGAATATGCTCGATCCGAGGATCATGGCTAGTGGAAGGGTGCACCATGAGGGGGGCATCCAGCTCCACTGACTTTTCGTAAATGGGGTACCAATACTCATCGGCCATCCCGGGTGTCTGTTTGTCGGCGCCGGGATCGGGATTTACGTATGCCCCCACGAAACCCAACTCTTTGACACACCGCTCAAACTCGGGGATACAGTTCCTGGTATCCTTCTCGCGGCTCTGCGGCAGTTGGGCCATGCCCATGAACCGATCCGGATGTAACTTGCAAATTTGAGCGATCACGTCGTTCGTTTTCGTACACCAGTCAGCCTGGAGAAATGGGCGCAACCATTGCCACATGGCGATGGGCCGAGGACCCAACAGCTGGAGATCAATATTTCTCTCATCCATGACCTTTAGATGCCGAGCCTGAGCCGCCTCCAATTGCTCATCTGAAATATCTAGCTTCCCCCAACCGGCAGTATTCTGAGCGACCATTCCCGCCAGATGCCCCCTGAATTGCGGGGGAGTCGTCATATGGCCGTGAACATCAACTACTTTTTGACCGTTATGCATTTTTTATCTCCTTATCTAACATTGGCTGTGCTAGCATCCTTCTCAATTCAAGCACGTGTTAATCATCCCCCGGCGGGGTAGGGATCTGGTGTGACATCATGATCTCCCGTCTTTCCTTACCCGATTGCATGAGGGCGAGGCAGACTTCCAAAGTAGCCAATCCCCAGTGACCCGTATGACGAATGGGCTTGTTCAGCACCACGGCGTTGTACAGCTCTTCCAACTCTCCACGACGCGACTGGCCCGCCTCCGGCAGTGGCACATCTTTCACGCCATCGTCACCGTACACGTATAGTCCAAACTGGGACTGCCGGATGTCCCCCCTCTCACAAGTGGCAACCAGGATACCCAGGTCATTGGGAACCCATGGCCGACGCCCTTCTCGGCGGAAAAGCGCTCCTTCCGCGGAGCCTCCGATGCGCATGGCATCCTTGGCCTGAAATTCATCCCTCGTACCGTCAAGCAATCCCTTTCTGATCTCATTTCTTTCGGCGGGCGTATAGCGCATACGATCGGTACCCCAGGCCACCAGCTCTGAGGCGAGGAAGTACCCGTACCCATTGTGCATAAGGTTTGCCGGTGTGCCGTCCTCAAATTCCAGATAGCCCGAGTAGTATCCAGGAATCGAACGTCCTGGGAACCACTGTCCAGTGGTACCCCGTACACTCCTCACCATGCCACCTCCAAGTAGGCGGAGGGAATCAATCTGGTGAGGCCCTTGCCGGTAAGCCATGCCTCCTCCTTGGGCGAGGTCAAGTTCCTCCGCCGTCCTGGGCCTGAGCATCCAGTCGGTATAGGCCCAGACGTGGAGGGCACATAATTTACCCAGCTCACCGGACTGGATAATTCGCCGCATGGTTCGGATGTGGGGACCGTAGCTTTGCGTATGGCCGCAGAGGAGCTTTACCTTGTTTTTCTCTACCGCCGCGATCATCCGCTCGGCTTCTTCAATGGATATGGCCATGGGCTTTTCCACGACCACGTGCTTTCCGTGCTCAGCGGCAATGATCGTATGGGGCCCATGAAATTTGTTTGGTGTAGAAATCCATACCGCTTCTACATCGGGATCCTCGCAGAGCTTCTCAATGCTATTGTAGACTTTGGCGTCATACCTTTTTTGGAACGTTTCCAAAACGCGATTGTTCACGTCCGCCCCAGCCACCAGTTCAAGCTGAGGCGCCTTCTCCATCGCCGGTAGGATCTCGGAGGCACCGACCCCGATACCGACAACGCCGATCTTGAGCTTTCTTTGGGACTCGTTTGTAGCCGTCGCCTGTTCTGCCGCCATAATCTCCACCTTCCTGTTGTTTTTTTGGGCCAAGCCTATCAGACTCTATGGAGCGGTTGTCAAGACTTACCTGCTAACTTATTGGCAAAAATTTATCCCGCGACCCAGTCTGGGTCTTCCAAGGGATAGGCTGTCTGCTTCTCACAGATCCCCCTACCATATTCGGCACGGGCCTGTAAGCCTCCTTGCGAGAAATTTCTCCCATTGGGCGAAGAATCCTGGACCCGTCCCTAGGGGTGAAATGGTAGATTTCCTAGCAGCGTTTGCGATATATTATTAATATGGGTTTGGAGTGCCGCCATGAGTTATAAATATTTGCTCTGGGCTTTGCTTAAAATTGCTTAACCAGCGCAGCAACTCCGACTGGTCCGCATGAGCGGACAATCCGCTGATTTGCCTTACCTGACATTTTAATGGCACATCGTGACCGAAGATGCGGATGGTGGGCTCTCCGTCCAGAATTCTTCTCCCTCGGGTTCCGTACGCTT
>JACZQL010000108.1 GCA_022545745.1 Deltaproteobacteria bacterium
TTGGCCTCACTGCCGATCAAATTTGGCAGGCCAAGCCACTACCCACGACCGTTGTGGCGCTTCACACCTGGGAGACCCTGACAAAAAACCGGTCCTGGTATGAGGGTGCGGCGGCGAAGGTGATGCTCGAGAGGACCAATAAACCGGGATGCGGAAATTTCTCGGCGGCGGAGACCGAGAACTGGATGCGTCACCTTGGCCTCTCCCTGGAAGATGTGGAGTTCTGGACCCTCCACGATGCCGTGGACCAGACACACAGCGATGGCACCGTTCAGTTATTGGAAAAATACATTTCTGCCGATATTCAGAAAGAGGCAGCACTGCAAGCCGCCGAGGATTCCATGATTACTTGGAAAATCTATCTCGATGGGATCGCCGAAGCCGGAATCGAGAAGACCCAGTCATGACGACTTAGCCATCCACCCACCTAGCCTTCGTGGGAGCAACTCCTCCTAAGCAAGACGGGTTTTATTGATATCCGTCCATTGGGCCTATAGTATGGGTTTGCGCTCAAGTACGACAGTCTAACACGGGTAAGTGAGGTGACATTTTGAACGGAAGAGAGTTTGTTGATTCCCTTTATCGCAAGTACTACCCGGAACTCGAGGGGCCGATCATGGCGGTCCGCAAAGCCCTAGCTGAGCTGGACCCAAAGAGCCGTGCCTTCGTACAATTAATGCAAAGGCAAGCGAAGAGAGAGCTCAGTCATGCCAGAGCCTTTAGTAAGGCCGTGCTTCAATATCCTGAGCTTGACCCTCACGAGCGGGCAGAAATTGCCCACCAGGCTGCGGAAGAATTTGAGCATTATGCCCTGCTCAAGGACTATCTGAAGAGTCGGGATGCTGACATTGAAGATCTTTCGGCGGATGCCTATGGTGCCTACTTCGACCAGTTTCTAACGGGAGATGTAGAGGCCTTCCGCCTGTGCAACATAGCTGAAAAATCGGCTGTCGTTTTTCTAAGACACCTTCGAGATGTTTCAACAGATCCTGACGTCAGAAGACTAGCCCAGGCGATGGTTGCAGATGAGGAGGGTCACGAGGACAGGGTCAAATCACAGCTGGCAAAGATTGCCGAGAATGAAAATAGGCGCGATTTTTTAGCAAAACAATTTGTGCAAAGCTGGGCCGCGCAGAAGACAGGGGTGTTTCTTGAAGCAAAGGAGCTCGGCCTAGATCTGGAAAAGGTTCTAGCTAGTTTCAAGCAAGCAGAGAACCTCTAACGTTTTCAACTTCCTTTTCACTCCGACTGAGTAGGTTGTGGCCACCCGAGGGCGGTGGACTGACGGTTCCCCCTAAACAGAGCAATGAAATCGATGGATAACGCAAGGTGAGGGAACAAAATCGCAACCTGACTGAGGGACCTATCCTGCGGGCTGTTTTGTTTCTGGGTATCCCAATGGTGATTGGGAGCCTCTTGCAGAATTTTTCTAGCGTTGTGGACATCTACTTCGTAGGCAAACTCGGTCCAGAGGCCCTTGCCGCCGTCTCCATAGGGGGAATCGTGATCGACATTCTCTGGACCTTTATCTCGGGAACCAATCTGGGCTTTCGGGCCCTCATTTCACGGGCGGTTGGGGGAAAAAGGTTTGCCGAGGCCTCCCACGTGGCCCATCAGGGGATTATCGTTACGCTGCTTGTCTCTGTCCCAATTGCAGTCGTGGGTGGAATTTTTGCGAAGCCAATAACCATTCTGCTTGGGGCTGGGCCTTCCGTTGTACCCCTTGCCACGGTGTACTTTCGAATCATCATCTTCAGCGCCTCCATCTATTTGCTGACCCATGCCCTTTCAACCATTCTCCATGCCGCGGGCGAGGCGAGGATCCCCACACAGGCCATGCTGTTAGTGACCCTGCTCACCCTCACCTTCGAGCCGCTCCTCATTTTCGGTTGGGGTCCTGTTCCCGCCCTGGGCGTGCCAGGAGCCGCCATCGGATTGGTCTTGTGCTATGTTTTCGCTTGTGCCTATCTGCTTGCCGTTCTCTCCCGCGGTCACAGCGGGATCAAGATTTCACTCCGGTCCATGCGCATCGACAGGACAATGCTTTGGAAGATCCTCAGGATCGGAATCCCTCGGTCCTTCCAGCGATCGTTTCGAGCGTTCGCAGCCATCGCCATGCTTAGAATCGTTGCCGGGTTCGGTACCCATACCCTGGCGGCCTATGGATTGGGCATTCGCATTTTTATTTTGGTCCTCTCCCCGGGTTGGGGTTTGACAAGTGTAACTTCGACCCTGGTGGGTCAGAATCTGGGGGCCCACAAGCCCCAGAGGGCAGAAAGGAGCGCGTGGACAGCCTTCATTGTGTACGGATTGATTATATCCCTATTCACTGCCGTGTTTTTGCCCTTTGGGGATACTATCATTGGTCTTTTTAATCGTGATCCCGAGGTGATCCGGCAGGGTGCGAGCCTCCTGAAAATCACGTCGCCCTTTTTCCTCTTTCTCGCCTTGGCCATGATCATGGGAGCAGCCCTAAGCGGGTCCGGCGACACGATCCCACCTATGCTGATCACGGCCATTGCGCAAGCTGGCATTCAGATCGGAGCCGCCCTGGTGCTCCCCTCTGTATTTAACCTACAGGAAGACGGCCTATGGTGGGCCATTTCCTGTGGTTTCATTGCGTGGGGGAGTGGGATGGTCTTCTGGTTTCGTCGAGGCCGTTGGAAGGAAAAGGTCCTGTGAGGGCAAGGATCTGCCACATTAACTTAGGCATTCAATTCCACTCTCTCCACAAAGTGCCAACTCGATGTCGGGAGGAGCCGATTCTACCTTGGCTGCCAGGTCTCGCAGTGCGGTGCGCAGACCTTCCTCCACCACGGGGTGATAAAAAGGCAGTTGCAGAACCTCAAATACAGTCATTTGCTTTTGAATGACCCAAGAGAGGAGGTGGGCCAAGTGCTCGCCTGTCGGGGCCACCATCTCCGCTCCCAACAACAGACCCGTTTCCCGCTGTCCGTAGACCCTGAGATGGCCTGAATTTTCCTCCATCACCAACGAGCGTCCCTGACCATCAAACTTCACTTCACCAATGGCGATATCTTCGCCCTGAAGGTCGGCAAAGGAGCGCCCCACCACTGCAATATTGGGATGACAGAAGGTTATCTCTAGGCCCGCGCGTCGACTGAACAGGGCAGGGGACGTCTGGACGCTGTTATATCCGGCTATCCGACCCTCGTCCGCAGTTTCATGCAATATGGACCTGTCGCCGTTGATATCTCCCGCTATAAAAATGGGCAGGTCCTCCACCTGCATCGTGTTGGTGTTGAAGGAGGGAAGCCCCTTAGCATTGAGTTTGATGCCAACCTTTTCCAGTCCTAAATTTTCCAGGTTTGGCCTTCGTCCGAGGGAAGCGAGGATTCCGTCTACAACTACACTTTGATCTCCATAACTCAAGCGAAACCTCTGACCCTCAGGCTTTACATCCGCTTCGAGGCCGGTCCAAAAGTCCATTTCCTGACTCATTTCCCTTACCGCATAACGGTTCACCTCCGGGTCACTCAGACCCCCGATGAATGGTCTTCGACCCACACAGGTTGTCTTGATTCCCAATCGGTGCAGCGCCTGACCGAGCTCCAACCCTATGGCCCCAAGTCCCACCACCCCAATGGAAGCAGGGAGATCCTCTCGCTCAAAAATCTCATCACTCGTGATCAAACGGGAGGCAAAAGACTGCCAGGATTGAGGGATGCTAGGTCGGGAACCGGTGGCGAGAATGACCTTGTTTGCCTGAACGGTGACGCCACCGACCTGTAGAACGTTGGGTTTTACAAATTGGGCGTATCCTTCCATGTTGTGATCTCCTAACCCTTCCACCGTCTTCAAAACACCGCCAACGAAGCGATCCCTCAGGGATCGGACATGTCGTAAGGCCTCTGGGATATTTAAGGTCAGGTTATCTCCCCCATGTATTCCCAGTTTGGCAAACACTTGGCGCCGATGGAAGTCGTTCGCCACCTGGATCAGCACCTTAGAAGGCATGCAGCCCACTCGCGCGCAGGTTGTCCCGTATTCCCCCCCATTGATGATCACAAAGTTTTGAGTGACCTTTTGAACCTCACGGACAGCTGAGAGTCCAGCAGTACCCGCCCCGATGATAGCCACATCGACCTTTTTATCCATGATTCCTCCAATGGGTGATTTCCTAACTCAAACACTAGAGGCCGCAGTTTTGGTTTTCAATGTCCAATGGAATGTGTGGGTGCTTACGGAACGGAGACAACGGAGGGCCCTGAACCCGTGCTCCATCTATTGCAAAAGCTTCTCGATACGGGATGCCAGTTCCTTGGGGGTGAATGGCTTTGAGATATAATCGGTACAGCCACTTTGGAGGCACTGTTCCCTTGCTTGAGGTAGGACTCTTGCTGTCACGGCCAGGATCGGTATGGAACAACTCTCGGGCTTCTGACGGATACGACGGGCAGCTTCAAGACCGTTCATCTCCGGTAGCACGATGTCCATGAGGATGAGGTCCGGCCGCTGATCAGCGGCCATATCTACGGCTTGCTTACCATCGGTAGCTACAATCGCGTCATATTTTAGATTGTGGAGTAGGTCTTGCAAATAATCGATCAAATCCAAATTGTCTTCTACTATGAGAATTTTCTTTGCCATCGGTACTTTATCCAGCTGGATCTCTCGTGAGCATTTTTCGAGCAAAATGAATGCCAGGCTGTAACCTTGCGATCTTGGGGAGTTTCAATCTCGCAAGGCATGCCATTTTTGGCCAATAAATCGCTTAAAATGTACTACTTAGCGCCTTTCGGCCTCTCGCGATGAAGTGATGGGATCAGTGTTAAAAAGAATTTAATCCGTTAAATGCAGGGAGGTATAACGGTCGTCCAGAAGTGGGAGAATTTCAAATGGTTTCGGATAGGTGAGATGACTTACCAAAGCAGCACTTTTTATATTTCCGGCCACTGCCACAGGGGCAGGGGTCATTGCGGCGCACTTTTGGGGGCGCTGTTGCTAAGTCCTCGGCGCGAACGATGGCCATCAGCTGCTCAATGGGCTGCCCGGCCTGCGCCAGGGAGGCCATCTGTTGCCAGTAAGGTCGGCTGTGGATGAAAAAGCGTTTGAGGCCTGCACAAAGGTAGTTCAGGCCGTCTTCGCCGTCTGGAGTCTGGATAAAACGGTCCTTTGGGCACCCGCCGTTACACATGTCACGGACCTCACACTCGCGACAATATCGGGGTAAGGTATCCCGCTTGGCCTCACCGAATTTTCTCTGCGCCTGGCTATCCAACATCGCGGCCAGTGGCGTCTCGTTGATATTCCCTATAAGATATTCCCGTTCCACGAAGTGATCGCAGGAATAGAAGTCTCCGTTGTGCTCGACGATCGGGATATCGCCACAGGTCTCACGAAAGATGCACAGCGAATGCTCCATCCCAAAGGCTGGTCTTGCTGCCTCATCGAATATCTGCACCATGATCCGCCCCACGTCGTTTCGGATCCACTCGTCGAAGATGGTACAGAGAAATATGCCGTAAGCTTCGGAAGGAACCGTGTGTGGAGTGGCCCCGCTCTCAGTGCCCTTTTCCGGCTCCACGAAGGGTAGAAACGTTAGGTACTCTGCCCCAATCTCCTTGAAGAATCGGTACACGGCTGTCGGGTGGCGGACGTTCTGATTATGGACCACACAAAGGAGATCCGTAGAGACTTTATGCTTTCGCAGGAGTCGATAGCCACGCATGACTTGATTATGGGTTGGCTGCTGGCCTTTGGTGACACGGTAACGGTCGTGCAATTCCCGCGGACCGTCCACGCTGATCCCAACGGAAAAACCTTCCTCCGCGAAAAACCGGCACCATTCATCATCAAGCAAGGTCCCGTTGGTCTGGATGCCGATGGCGATTTGACGGTGGAGGCAACGGT
>JACZQL010000109.1 GCA_022545745.1 Deltaproteobacteria bacterium
ACTGACAGGATGTAATTCGTAACTAGATTCGAGCCGTTTTCCTTCATCACTCTACTCCTTCTTTCAGTGGTTTGGCATTCCTTTTCTTGATCATAACAGAATGAACATTCCGGAATTTGTTAAAAAAAAGCTATTTTATGGCTGCGATGGTGGCCTTGACGGATTTGCGCAGTTCTTTTTCGCTGAGCACCTTCGCCATATTGAGGAGTCCAGTGGTATATCCCACCAATATCTTCGCATGTTCACGGGCGTCTACACTTTCAGGAATTTCACCGAGTTCTTTGGCACGCAAGAGTGCCGCATGGTAGTAACCTTCCTGTGTTTTGAGGTGTTTCTCCAGAATCGCTGTTATTCGCTCATCCTCCTTAGCACCGAGCTCTGCAATCGTGTTACACATTAGACAGCCATTGGATGATACGCCGCTCTTTATCCTTGAAATCAATTCCATCAGAATCGATTCAATGACTTTAAGACCTTTTTTGGAATCCTCCAGTCGACTGAAAAACGGGATGATAACATTTTCATAATAGGCTTGGAGGGTCTCCACGAAGAGTTCGTGTTTGTTTGTGAATGTCTCGTAAAGAGAAAATCGATTGATCTCCATACTGTCAACGAGATCCTGCATAGAGGTGGCTTCATAGCCTTTATCCCGAAATGCTATCATCGCCTTATGTAAGACTTCTTCACGATCAAATTCTTTTTGCCTTGGCATCCCTGACCCCTTTGAGGCTGATTAAAAACGATCGTTCTGAAATGTCAAGTCCTTTGGTCAATTATTTTAAGACCACAAATGAAAGGGTCAGGACTCGGGGGAGCGTGGGTCACTGATGGCCCAATCCGGTTGGTTTGAAAAAGAGTCTCAGGACAAATTGGGTGAAGACTTGACCCCGAGGACCTGATCTTGGTATCTCACCTTTGTTAGGAGTTTTTCACGGAAGCGACTCACGCCACGGATGCGTGTAAGTGGTTGCATCCTTGGAAACCAATCTTTGGCTGAGTAGAACAGAAGGAGGGATTTCATGTCACTAGAGGTACTTATAAAGGAACTAAAAGCATCATTTGAGCTCACTACCTATGCCAAATGGATGAAGGCAGAGGGACTTCCGGTTTTCGACGGCTACGGATTGGAGGATGTGCGGGAATTAAAACTCTCCCCTTGGTCTCGCCTGGGGGGCAAGGGCGCTTTCATTCAACTCTATGGAATGATGGAAGGCTCCAGGGGGATGTATGTGGCGGAGATCCCGCCGGGCGGGGCACTGGAGCCGGAGCGGCACCTATACGAGGAGTTGATCTGCATCTTTGAGGGGAACGGGGCCACAGAGATATGGCAAGAGGGGGGCCGAAAGCAGATGTTTGAATGGGGTCCTTGGAGCCTGTTTTCCCCGCCGTTAAACGCATGGCATCGCCTGGTCAACGGCGGAAGGGACCCCGTTCGGTTTTTGGGAGTCACCAACGCGCCGCTAACCATGAATGCCTTTCGCGAACCGGATTTTATTTTTAACTGTCCCTATGCCTTTTCGAGCCGCTATGCAGGACAGGATGGGTTTTTTCAGGAAGGCAAAAAGCGCTACCAGGATGAGTTTTCAAACGTGTGGGAGACAAATTTTATTCCGAGCCTCAAAGAGGCTGCCGTAGAAGCCAAGGAACGCAAAGGCTCAGGGGTCAAGATTACCCAGTTCGAGATGTCTGGCAATGCCTTAATCGGCCATCTATCAGAATGGCCATCCGGCCGCTACCATAAGGCCCATTACCATGGGCCAGGGGCTTTACTCCTCGGCCTTGAGTCCCGAGGGTACGTTCTAATTTGGTCCAAGGATCTAGGACATCAGCCTTACACCAATGGGAATGGGGAGGATGTGGTCAGAATGGATTGGAAAGAGGGGAGTGTCTATAGCCCTTTAGACGGCTGGTATCATCAGCACTTTAATACCGGGTCTCAGCCGGCTCGTCCAGATGCCGGATTTTGTTGGCCCTCGGAGGTCTTGAGCTAAAGAAGCGCACTATCATTTCAAAGGTAGGTTTCGAAAGGATATGAGTGAACCATTTTTAAGGGCAGTGGGTCTGGGAAAGCGGTTTGGCAATGTAGCCGCCGTGAATAATGTGAGTTTCGATGTAACCAAGGGGGAGGTCCTTACGCTATTGGGTCCAAGTGGTTGTGGTAAGACCACCACCTTGCGGATGATTGCCGGCTTTGAAAAGCCGGACACAGGAGAGATTGAGGTTGAAAACAATTTTGTAGTTTCGGTTCAGAAAAGAATCTTCCTCCCTCCCGAGAAGAGGGAGATGGGGATGGTCTTTCAATCCTATGCGATTTGGCCTCACCTCGACGTCTTTGAGAATGTTGCCTATCCCCTGAGGGTGCGCCGTGTTAAGGGCAGCCTGGTGCGAGAGAAAGTGGAATCCGTCCTGGGTCTGGTGGGTCTGACGGGCCTCGAGGATCGGTCCGCCATGCTCTTAAGTGGAGGACAGCAACAGCGGGTGGCGTTGGCCAGGGCCCTTGTCTATTCTCCCAAGCTCCTGCTCTTGGACGAACCGCTGTCCAATCTCGATGCCAAACTCCGCGAGCAGATGCGCGTTGAACTGAAGGAGCTTCAACGGCGCCTGTCCATTACCGTGGTCTTCGTCACCCACGATCAAATAGAAGCCATGACCTTGTCTGACCGACTGGCGGTGATGAACCAGGGTAGGATCGAACACTTGGGCACCCCGCAGGAGATCTATACGAAACCGGCAACCTCCTTTGTGCAGGAGTTCCTTGGGCGTGTCATATGGCTGGAGGGGAGTGTCATAGAAGACAACCTAGACCAACTATGTGTCGGGCTTTCGGGCGATGAGACGGTCGAAATCCGATGCAACTCCACCGATGGCGGAATGAAAAAGGGGGAACCCGTGGTGGTGGCTGTGCGACCCGAGGAGGTCAAACTAGGCAAGAGAAAAGAAGGAGACGGGTTGAATCAGGTCCCCTGCATAGTGGAAACTGCAGTATTCCTGGGAGATCGGTATGAATGCCATCTCCGCTTCGGGACCAATACATTTACGCTTTATACGTCCGTCAACGAGCCCTTTTCCTCGGGTCAAAAGCTCTATTTGGGGCTCTCAGAAAAAACCGTTCGAATTTGGCGTAAAGCGGATGCAACCCAATTGGTTGCCGAGGGATCTGCATAATGGATATTAGCCTATTTCTACCTATATAATTCCGGTGCGGCCACTTGACTCGCTAAAAAAGGCTCCGAAAAACAGCGACTTATAGCCATCCTGGGGTGCAGAGAAGGACTTTTGGTCGAAGTTTCAATCATTTGGCTAGGTGTTTGAGTACATTGACAATCCGCTATCTACGCATTATCTTAAGAGAAAATCCACAGCTCGAAGGACTATAATGCCCATATACGAATATCGGTGTCAGAAATGCGGTGAGTTTGAGGTTACCCAAAAGATCACGGCTCAACCTCTGGATGTTTGCCCCACCTGTGGACAAGAGGTCAAAAAGCTTATTTCCAATAGCACTTTTAAGCTCGTGGGAACCGGCTGGTATCTCACAGACTATGCCCGCAAGGGGCAGCAGTCTTCGGATGGTGCACAACCCGATAAGACCGAGTCCAAATCAGACGGTAAGGCTGACACCAGCTCGGATACAAAATCGGATACAAAAAAAGAGACTTCAACCGAACAGAAACCTGCCAACCAAAAGGGCTCGGCCTCCACGGCTTCTTAGCGCGTAAAGAGTGTCCCTATCTCCTTAAGAAAGAGTTTGCCGCAGATTTACGCCGATCAACGCAGATCGTTTTCTGGCCATTTTGGCCAGAAATCAATAATCTTTTGTCTGTGTTTGTCTGCGTCCATCGGCGGTTGAAATTCTTAAGAGAATACTTAGCCGCAGATTTACGCCGATTAACGCAGATACTAATTTATTCACCGCAGAGGCGCAGATAAGAATTCGAATGGCTGACCAATTAGTCAATCAGCGCAGAAAGGAAGGATAGTTTTGATTCTAACCTATCCCGTCTTTTGGAGCACAGGGTCCTTTGGCGCACAGACCTTGTGTTGCAAAAGATAGGGCTTTTTTCAATCCTGTAAATATATCTCAAGGGAATCCAGGGTATCTGAATCCACCTCTCCCGTCACTGTTAGTCCGTTAGCGGACTGGTAACGTCTCAGTGCGGAAATGGTCTGTGGGCCCATGAGGCCATCGGGACGTCCAGGCTGATACCCTCTGGCTCTCAACTGCTGTTGGGTCTTGCGGACTTGCGCATTGCTCGGGGTAAATTTCTTCTGCTTAGAGAACATACCCTTCACCTTGTAGGCGGCAGTTTTGGCGTCCTCTTGTAACCCACGAAAGGTCGAGCAGCCTCCCAAGGCGAATAGGAAAAGAGCCACGAAAAGGGGAATGACCTTACTCATTGTGTACCTCCCTAATTTCAAACCAGCTTCTGTACAGCTTCAGCTGTCGAAGTGGGCGCCGCCTCGTTTCAGACATCATTCGCAGAATAGATTCTTCCAGTCTTGGCGGACACTTCAGATAATTCGAGGCAAGAAATGTGCCTTTATGGGAGGGTGATCCTACAGGTCAATAATAGTCGCTTTTGTACCACCTTTATCCATACCAACCCGGACCCGTAGGACTCAAGACGCCGGAATTGTCTATCTCTGCCTCCGGATCATTCCCATGTGTACAGAATGGTTCACGAATGATACTCGTGGCTCAAATGTTAAGCCGTGGCGGTGAGCGAATCGAACATCCGGCCCAGTGTTGGGCTCAACGTACCGATCCGCCGTGTACGGACCCGTACGCACGGTGGTGTGACAGGGGCAGCAGGCGACTGCTTACCTATGTTGATAGCTCCCGTTTTCAAATTACGCTTATGATATTGGATTTTAATGAATTTTAGATTTGCCCTTGCGAAGCTCCGATTCTTTACATAATATTTCTGCACAGTATCCTGGTCTGTTAGGTTTTTCTGGCCGATGCTATTGGCCTCAACCCTTGCTAAGGTAGGACAAATGACAAACAAAATCGCCAGCTTTCTTTTGGTAATGGCCGTGTTTCCCATGGGACTAACCGGCAACGAGGCACAGGGTGATTCGCAAACCCCGCGTATCGGAATCCTGATCCGGAAAGCCGAGCAGTCTGATTCTATGACTGTCAACGGCTTCCGAGCAGGGCTTAAAGAGCTTGGTTATAGAGAGGGGAAAAACATCCTCATCGAGGTCGGCCATGCTAGGGGTGAGCGGGGAGCCCTCGAGGCAGCGGCCGTTGAACTGGTTAGCAAAAAAGTCGAGTTAATCTTTACCATGGGGAGTGCGGGGACGCTGGCAGCTATGGCTGCCACAACCGAGATCCCCATTGTCTTTCGGCACCCCCTTGATCCGGTGGCATTGGGTTTTGTTAAGAGCATGGAACGTCCAGGGGGTAATGTGACTGGGGTGGCCGGTCTTTCCGTACAGCAGGCCGAGACGAGATTGGAGATCCTGAAAGAGATTGTACCCACATTACGGCGCGTGCTCATCTTTTACAACCTTTACAATCCGATTTCCCGAGGGCATTTTGCCATTGCTGAAGTGGCAGCAACGAATTTGGGCCTCCATGTGGCAGCGTACCCGATCAAGAACGATAAAGAACTGAAGGACTCCATCAATCGCTTCAAGAAAAAGGAGGGTGATGCCTTCTATCACGTGTCAGATGTATTAGTGCAGAGCCAAGCTGACTTTATCTTTAGGGTAGCAAGGCAAAAGAAGCTGCCCACGATGTTTGGCAGGTCGGCTTGGGCGACCAGAGGGGCCCTGGCTGGGTATGGCCCAAACTATTTTGCGATGGGACGTCAGGCCGCCTCCCTCGTCGATGAGATACTTAAA
>JACZQL010000110.1 GCA_022545745.1 Deltaproteobacteria bacterium
AATGTGGCCATCCGAGTCAAAAACGGCTGGACGTGACATCATCATACCCTCCTTATCTTAGCTACCTTTACTAAATAACAACCATCGACATACCTGAATTAGCCTTTGCACATTTATTAATGCACTGTCAACAAATTCGTTTCACCCAGCAATGGCAATTGGGGTCAGGCCTGGATATCTAAACAATCCTGGCTAGCCTTTCGATCTCTTCACGTAGCGCCGGCTCCTTCTGGGTTCGACTCGACAGACGGCTAGCCAGCGTTGTCAATGTCGTAGGGTCCCTCTTCAGGTAATCAGCAACCTCCCTAACACTAAACCCTAAACGCCTTATCAGAACATAGACGAGGAGTGTCCTTATCTTTGAAACCTTCCAACTTCGATCTGGCCCCCTCAGGACATGTGGGTCAACTCTCATACGTTGAGCCACTAATTCGACGACCTTGCCTAGCGGTTTCTTCTCCTGTGCATCGTATTCCCCTCTGGTTTCTTTCTTCAATGCACGCGCGAATTCATCCGCTCCTAAAATCTGCTGGTCGCGCAATTCATAGTACTCTTCTCTGTGCCCTTCCCAAAGGCCATCAAGTACAAACCTCTCATAAGATTTCCGACCACCCATTACCTTCAGCACAAAGGTAGGATCCACCACATTGGTCGGCTTCCCCTTCAGAAACACGCTATGGCCACTGTACTTATATTGCTCAGGTCTCTCAACCAGTTTCGACCGTACCGGATTGAGATGAATGTAGCGGACCAGCGCCAAAAGATACTCGTCTTTGTCGCAAATAATGGCCTTGTATCTCCCCTGGAACAAATGACCTACTTTTTTGTATGTGCGATTGAAATATTGAGTATAGGACTGCTGGATGCCTTGCATAAACTTTGATAATGGCTCTTCAGCACACTCCAGCAACAGATGAACGTGGTTGGGCATGAGACAGAAGGCATGGAGACTTACATGAAACTTGTTTCGATACCACGCAAGGCGATCGTTGTACACGTCGTAGTCCTGAGGGGAGACGAAAGTTTTTTGTTGGTGGTTGCCACGTACGATGACGTGGTACAAAACGCCCGGAACAAAAAGTCTAGGACGGCGAGCCATGGGTCTAATATCACCGATTTATCAAGATTGTCAATATATCCAGGCCTGACCCCAGTGTCAGGGAGCTCTCGTCCTTTCCCCTCGACTTTGAGCCTGATTCGCATTAAAGAGAAAAGAAAGTCCAAAATACCTTACGGAGGTATCTTATGTGCGACGTTGCAGACGACAATACGGGAATAGACGTTAATACTGGCGTTGGCGGGGTTAAGAGCGTAGACATCTCGGATTTAATGTCCACCACTCGCGCCCTCGCAAGCTGGCCGGAGCGGCGCACGAGCCACATCGGATTTGTGGGTTATGGGAACACTACCGCCGGCAACAAGGTACTCATTGCCGTGGACCGGGAATACGATCCGGCCGTTCCCCATGCCATATCCGAGGCACTCAGAGAGAAAGGGGCACATGTTGACATCATCTGTATGGACATGGGGGACCCAACAAAAGAGTTCGACTACCTGGATGAGGTCCGGGTAACCATGAGGCGAGAGCCCTGGGAAAACAATCCGCGTCGCTGGGAGGGGATCCCCTTTATCGAGGATTTTGCCGCCCGCCGCGGTTACGACTTGCTCATTCACGGTAAGGGGGGACCCGTCCCTGCGACAGACTATCGCTATGAACAGATTCCGTGGTTGCAATCGGAGCATCTGGCCAGCCCATCAACGGTTTATCCTCTGGACCTTCATCTGCTCATCAACCACAAGACATGGGAGTACATTTGGGAAAAAGGGCGTGGGGGAAGGGCGCACCTTACCGATTCAGAAGGAACGGATCTGGCGTGGACCTATTGGGATGAATACTACGACGGCAGCCGATATGGCTTTTCCGCGAACCCGCGTCATGGCCACCTTCACAGTCATCCGGTAACCCCAATTATTGCCAAAGAAGACGCGTCCGGGGTCGTAGCCGGTACCACCAGCCACTTCACGCGAGCCTTCCCTTACCTCAAGGTCGAGCTTGAGGGAGGGCAGATCGTTAAAGTAGTGGGCGGTGGTGGATACGGCGATGCCTGGCGTGACCTCTTGGAAGAAGGCAACCGCAACCAGTATCCCTGCTTCCCTCGCCCGGGACTCTTTTATCTCTGGGAGGCGGCCATTGGAACCAACCCGAAGATCAGACGTTCGAGTCATATCGAGCGTCACTCGTCGGGAGGCTTCGAGTGGGAGCGGCGCCGTTCGGGTGTCATCCACATGGGGTTTGGCACTCGCTGGCGTGGTCCTGAGGAAAGATGGTCAGGGGAACGCGGGCTTCTTTATGGCCACCTTCACATCCATCTTCTCTTCGCAACCCTGGTGATAAAGGCGAAGGACGGCACTGAATACACGGTGATCCGGAACGGCCGCCTGACGGCGATGGATGACCCAGAGGTACGTGCCCTCGCTGCCAGGTACGGCGATCCCGATGAATTGCTGAGAGAAGATTGGATCCCCCAGGTCCCGGGAATCACCTGCGCCGGTTCTTATGAGGAGTTTGCCAGGGATCCGGCCCGGTGGATCTACTCGGGTCAAGCTATGGCGAAATGACCGTTGACGATTGACAACGGCTAATCCCTGCTGTCCCGTGTTATTTAGCGGTTTACTACTGACGAATAACCAATAACTATCAACTATATCGATGCTCGCAGGGCTTCGGTGAGGTCGGGGTATTTAAAAGTGTATCCCAACTGCTGGGCCTTTGCGGGCAGCACGCGCTGGCCGGTAACAACCACATCTGCCATTTCCCCCATCAGCACGCGTAAGGCAAAGGCTGGAACCGGCGCCCACGAGGGCCGGTGCAAGACTTTTCCGAGGGTCTGACAGAGCACTTTCATGGTCACCGGGTCGGGGGCCGTGGCATTGACTGCTCCCGAGGCATCTTCCTTTTGGAGCAGGTGGACAATCAGTCCCACCACATCTTCCAGTTGAATCCACGAGACCCACTGCCTCCCACTCCCAATGGGACCACCGGCGAAGAGTTTAAAAGGAAGGACCATCTTTGCGAGGGCTCCGCCTCCTTTTCCTAGGACGATGCCGGTACGAAGGCACACCACCCTGACACCAAAACTCTCTGCCCTTTGCGCCTCCTCCTCCCATTCGACGCAGACTTGGGAGACGAAATCGTTACCCGGCTCGGTTCCCTCAACAACGTCTTCATCACCCCGGGGCCCGTAGTAACCAATGGCCGATGAATTGATCAGGAGACTGGGTTTCTTCTTGGCCTTGCCCATGGCCACCACCAGCGCCCTAGTGGTGTTGATACGACTGGACCGAATCTTTTCCTTCTGAGCTCGGGTCCACCGCTTGGCAGGAAGGGACTCGCCGGCGAGATTGATTACCGCGTCTGCACCGTCGACGGCCTGCTCCCAGGGACCGGGTTGTCCCGGACTCCACGTGAACCATTCTCTATTAGGTGGGAGTTGAGCTGGCGTGGGGCGGCTCGAAATTAATACAAGGGTGTGCCCGAGCTCTGCCAGTCGAGCACATAGGGCCGAACCTATGAAACCGGTTCCACCGGCAATAGCGAACTTCATAATCTGTCCTCCTTAGTCTCCCATTTCTCCTCTCGCCTCATCGGTCAAGGTGCTGAGGCATGGAAATTTGAGAAAGACACAGATATGATAGCCGGTAGCTTGGATTCTGGCCAGACATCAGACAAAAGGGAAGCTTATCGTGATCGTCGATTCAGCTCATTTAGTGGCCTGGAAAATTGTGCTTGATCCGTTAATGAATAATGTTACCATCCAATGGATTCGGGATGAGAGGGTTGGGCCAGGGGTGCTTGGGCAATGGTAAAATTTGTCAATCGGCCAGGCGACAAAAGACACCGCGTTGAGGCGGTAGCTTCTGCCTCAAAGAAAGGCTAAAGTCAACGGGAACATGGGAAAATATCTAGAAAAGATCAACGATCCTGCAGATGTGCGGCGGCTCAAACTCGAGGAACTCGATGTTCTTGCCGATGAGCTACGCCAGGAAGTGATTTCAGTGATCTCTGAGGTGGGTGGTCACTTTGCATCAACCCTGGGGGCCATCGAGTTGACACTAGCTCTTCACTATGCTTTCGAGACACCCAAGGATCGGCTTGTCTGGGATACGGGGCATCAGGCTTACGCTCACAAGATCATCTGCGGCCGGCGGGAGAAACTCTCTTCCATCCGCCAGCTTGGGGGCATCAGCGGTTTTTTGAGCCGTGAGGAAAGCATTTACGACGTCTTTGGCGCAGGCCATGCGGGGACGTCCGTCTCGGCGGCCCTGGGCATGGTGGAAGCAAAAACATTTGAGCCGTCCAGCCATAAAGTCGTCGCCGTGATCAGTGACGGAGGCCTGACCGCAGGCCTCAACTTTGAAGGGCTGAACCAGGCCGGACATTTAGACAGGGACTTGATCGTCGTCCTTAATGACAACGCCCACTTTATTGACCCGCGCGTGGGTGCCATCTCATCCTTTCTAAGCAAGCAACTCACCACGGATCTGGCGGTCAGGATCGAAAAACACCTCACGGCTATACTTCGGACCCTCCCCCGGGGTGAAGACATCTACAACGTAGCACGGAAAGTCAAGGAATCCTTTATAGGATTCGTGACCCCTGGCATTTTGTTCGAGGCCCTGGGCTTTCAGTACGTGGGTCCCATTGACGGTCACAGTATCGGGGAATTGGTTCAGACCTTCGAAAACGTAAAGAACCTGAAGCGTCCTACCCTGGTTCACGTGCTCACCCAGAAGGGCAAGGGGTACGAGCCGGCCGAGAAGGATCCCATTCGATACCATAGCGTAACGCCGTTTCATGTGCTCACAGGTAAACCCAAGAAGTCAAAGAGCCCGGTGCCAACCTACACCGAGATTTTTGGTCGCTCCTTGATCCAGCTGGCAAAAGAAAACCCAAAGGTCATCGGGATTACGGCGGCCATGGGGAGTGGAACTGGTCTGGATAAGATGGCGAAGGAAATACCCGACCGTGTTTATGATGTCGGCCTCGCAGAGCAGCACGCGGTGACCTTTGCAGCAGGCATGGCCACAGAGGGACTGATTCCCGTGGTGGCGATCTATTCCACCTTCCTGCAAAGGGCGTACGATCAGATCCTTCATGACGTCTGTATCCAGAACCTCCACGTGGTTTTCGCCTTGGACCGAGCGGGTCTGGTGGGGGCCGATGGGCCCACTCATCACGGTGCCTTTGATTTCTCCTACATGCGATCCATACCCAACATGGTGGTCATGGCCCCGAAGGACGAGAACGAGCTGCAGCATATGCTCGCAACCGCGATCAACCATGATGGACCTATTACCCTGCGCTACCCCCGGGGTGAGGGATGGGGAGCGGAGATGGATAGTGATATACGGTCTCTGGAGATTGGCAAGGGGGAACAATTGCGACCGGGGAAGGACCTTGGGATTGTGGGAATTGGAAACACCGTAATCCCCGCTTTGAATGCAGCCAATGACCTCTCCAAACTGGGGATTGATGCCGCGGTGATCAACGCCCGCTTCGTAAAACCCTTGGACAGGGAATTACTCCAGGATTTGGCTGGCCGAGTACCGATGATCATCACCGTGGAAGATCATGTCCTGCAGGGGGGGTTTGGCAGCGCGGTTCTGGAATTTCTTGCCGCCGAGGGTATTACCGGTCTTAGGGTGAAATGCCTTGGAATCCCGGATAGTTTTATTACCCAGGGAACCCAGCCTGAATTGAGGAAAATCTGCGGAATCAACACGGAATCCATCGCACAAACCGCCATCCAAATGATGCAGG
>JACZQL010000111.1 GCA_022545745.1 Deltaproteobacteria bacterium
TAGGTGGCTTCCTTAAATCCAGCCTCCAGGTCTCCATGTTTCCACACCTTGAGTGATTGAATGTTCGGCAGGTCAACTGTGACTGGGGGTGCGTTTTTGAACCGCGACCGATCCTCATGGAGCAGTGGGGCCCCGGGCCGCATGGCCTCGAGGGGATCGTAGACAGGTTTCAACTCTTCGTATTGGACATCGATGAGTCCGAGTGCCTCCTCGGCGATCTGAAGACTCTCTGCGGCCACCGCCGCCACCGGCTCGCCGACAAAACGAACCCGCTCTTGGGCGAGTATGGGCATATCCTTCATACGTAGCCCGGTGAGAAGGGGAGGCAAATCAGCCCCGCACAGGACCGCAAGGACGCCAGGTAGTTCCTTGGCCTTCGATGTGTCGACCCGGACCAAACGGGCGTGTGGTAATGAACTGCGCAGGACCTTGCTCCACAGTGCATTGGGTACGGCAAGGTCGGCAGCAAACTGCGTGGTCCCAGTTACCTTTTCTAATCCCTCGATTCTCGGTACGGGTTTGCCTAGGGTTTGATAAGCCAAGTTTCACCTCCTGATGGCACGCCTTGAATTAAATCTTGCCGATCATAATCTTCCCTGGGATTCATTTCAACGGTTTTTACTCATTCGGTAGGTCCGGACACATTGCCCTCCCGCAAGGGGTTGGCCCGAAAGGGGGCTGATCCCATGATGCGAGATGATTTTGAAGAGGTCGATCGTCAGGATCGTGGATGATAGCTCTGATTGACATTGTTCGAGCGAAATTGGGAGATAACTGTTTCCGCCAAATCAAGCGTGTTCGGCTTGGCTCATGGGGCTAGCCGTAGCGCGCCGGCTCTCTTTGGGTGCCAGCTTGAAGCATCGTTGGGCATTGCTTCCTAGCACAGCCGCCCAGCGCTTAAGACAGCCTGGCGCATGTTTGAGTCCATGAATTCAGTAAACTCTGGAATGGACTCCACCAAATGCCCATCACAGTCGATAACCGGAAACTGCCATGGGTCATGGTTCCTCCTTAGACCGGCTCAAAGCGATCCGTAAGGATAACTATATTATGGGAACTATTATTGTCAATTGGCTTTAGACATTCGTTGCGAAGGAAGGTGTGACGGGGAATAGGGCCCGGTTAAAGGCGGCTTTCGCAGCTCTGGGTGTCTTGACCTTTGCCCCGCGATGGAACAAAAAGGGTTATGCTTTTCGGGTCCAGCCACCTGCGGCTGCAGGGGAGCCCTTCGTTCACGGGTCTTGCGGGCGTGCTCTTCCTCGGCACGTGGATCGGAATTTCTACCTTTGCTCCGGGAGGTAAGGCGGCGTCATTGGAGGGGAAAGGAAAGTTTGCCGGCATGATCCTCATCCCAGCCGGTCCCTTCACCATGGGACGGGACAATGGCCCGCCGGATGAGGCCCCTGCCCATGAAGTGTTCTTAGCCAATTTTTATATCGGCAGGAACCTGGTGACCGTAGCCGATTACGCCAAATTCATCCAGGCGAAAGGCCCCTCCGGCCCCCAAGGCGAGATGTACTTGGATGTGGAAGATCCGGATGCCCTCATCTACCGGCAGAAAGAGGGCTGGATTCCGGTCAATGGATACGAGAGTTACCCGGCTGCGGAGCTAAGCTGGTATGGTGCCGTTGCCTATTGTCAGTGGCTCGGGAAGCGTCTCCCCAGCGAGGCAGAATGGGAGAAGGCTGCCCGGGGGAAGGACCAGCGCCTCTATCCCTGGGGTAATGAGCCACCCGGTCCGGACCTGGCTTTCGTCGGTGGGTTTCGTGGGGAAACAGTCCCCGTGGGCCAGTATCCCGATGGTGCCAGCCCGTATGGGGTGCTTGATATGTCTGGCCAGCTTTGGGAGTGGACTCGCTCCGCCCATGAACCTTATCCCTATGATCCAAAAGATGGTCGGGAGGAGTTGAGTGCTGGCGGGTCCCGCGTCGCACGCGGGGGAAACGCAGCGAGCGAAATGGAAGGACTTACGGCCACCTCTCGTGAGATCGTCACCCCCTGGCGGGCGGAAACAGGTCACGCCTACTTTGGTTTCCGGTGTGCAGCCTCTGGAGATGTCCTTATGTAGTGTTGCGGGAGTCCCATACCCCCGTTGGAACATTGTCTTTAATCGAATAAGAAAGTCCATGGATCTCGGATTGAAAGGAAAGCGAGCCGTCGTCACCGGCGGAAATCGCGGTATCGGACGTGCGTGTGCGTTGGAACTCGCTCGTGAGGGGGCAAGGGTTTGTGTGACCGCCAGGGATGAGCGGCTGCTCCAAACCGTTGTGGATGAGCTGAACGCTGCGGGTGGAGAAGGGAGGTCCGTGTCAGCGGATCTGGTCTCTCTCGATGGGTGCCGAAAGGTGGTGGACGCGGCCGTGGACACCTTTGGGGGAGTCGATATTCTGATCAACAGCGCGGGCGCCGCGGGGGGAGGCGATGTCCTCGACCTCGACATGGAACTTCTCAGCGAGGCGCTGAGTCTAAAAACCTATGGATATATGCGGATGACCCAGCTTGTTGTCCCCCTTATGAGGAAAAACCATTGGGGGCGAATCGTCAACATCGCTGGGGGTGCGGGCGCCAGCCCGGGGAGGGGAACCCTGCCCACTAGCTTTGCCAACGTTACGGTACTGAACGCGACCCGGGCCTTCTCGGATGCCGTCTCAGGAAATGGCATCCTGGTCAACACCATTTGTCCCGGCTTCACAAACACCCAGCGTGCGCGCAACTTGATGCGAGGTCGCGCCGACAAAGAGGGGAAGGATGTGGAAGAGGTGTTGAGGGAATTGGGAAAATCACTTCCCGCCGGCCGAATAGCTGAGCCCGAAGAAATTGGTCGGGTAGCCTGCTTCCTATGCTCTGAAGCCAATTCCTACATGTTTGGCAGTTCCATTTACATGGACGGAGGCAGCCGTCGTGGCACCCCGTAGGAAAGAGAGTGAACGTACCTACACAATTTGGATTCCTTCTCATAAACGCTCTGCTCATCTTCGGCTTTATAGGAACCGCACAGGGCGATTCCAAGCAAACGTCCAGTGCTGAGGGCCTGGCCCGTGCTATCTTTGCCGGTGGCTGCTTCTGGTGCATGGAGCACCCCTTTGACGAACTGGAGGGTGTCAAATCCACCACCTCGGGATACACGGGTGGTCACCAAGAGAATCCCACCTATCGGGAAGTCTCCTCCGGGCGCACCGGTCATACGGAGGCAGTTATGGTCATCTACGATCCGAAAAAAATCAGCTATGAGGAGTTGCTAAAGGTCTTCTGGCGCAATATCGATCCGCTCACACGCAACAGACAGTTTTGCGACTCGGGCAGCCAGTACCGCGCCGGTATTTTTTATCACAATGAGAAACAGAGGCAGCTCGCCGAGGAGTCCAAGAAAGCTCTGGAGAAGTCCGGTCGGTTTTCACAGCCTATTGTGACCGAGATTACCGCCGCAGCGAAATTCTACGTTGCGGAGGATTATCATCAAGACTATTACGATAAAAAACCTATCCAATATGCCATTTATCGCTATTCCTGCGGTCGCGATCGGCGTCTCAGGCAACTCTGGGGGGAGAGCCACGGGTAGGAGTTGCCCGCAGGGGTGAGCGCTGGTGCTAGTTGATTCGACGGCGTCTGTAGCAAGCTGCTGAAAAAGCTGTTTGCAGGCTGGTCAAAAAGATCTCAGAGGCGAGGCTTCGACGCTAGCTCAGCCGAGCGGCGCGCGAAAAATCGACGAGTGAAGGCGTACTTAGGCCGTACGTTGGAGCGACTCCGCTTGGAGCGAGAATGATTCCCGCAGCGATCGAGCGCAACTATCCTAAACGCCTGCTTAAGGCAGGCTGGTGGCATATGAGTCTTTTTCAGCAGCTTGCTAGAGGACTAAACGTTGAAACATTACCGTAAGGAACTTTGGTTCAAAACACCCACACGGGTTGCGTTCGTCAATATCACCCCACAAATCGAGGAGTGCCTTCGGGAGAGTGAAGTGCGCGAAGGGTTGGTGCTGGTAAACGCTATGCACATCACCGCGTCGGTATTCATCAACGACGATGAGTCAGGCTTGCACCAGGACTACACCCAGTGGCTTGAGAAACTGGCGCCCCATGAACCCATCCGCCAGTATCGGCATAATGATACCGGTGAGGACAACGCCGACGCCCATATGAAACGGCAGGTCATGGGGCGCGAAGTGGTCGTGGCAATTACCAGTGCCAAGCTGGACTTCGGCCCCTGGGAACAGATCTTCTATGGAGAGTTCGACGGGCGTCGTCGCAAGCGGGTTCTGGTGAAAATTATCGGAGAGTAGTTAGGCGAGAGGAGGAACACAGGCTATGGGTTATGAGGGAATGTTAGCAGAGACGGTTTACCTTTCCGGTCACAATGGTGATCAAATCGATGCTTACTTCGCTCGCCCCTTGGGCCAAGGACCCTATCCTTCCGTCGTTGTCATCCATCACATGCCAGGCTGGGACGAGGCATCAAAGGAGATCGTCCGAAAATTTGGCTATTACGGCTATGCGGCGATCATGCCAAATCTTCATTTTCGCGAAGGGAAAGGCAGCCCCGAAGCCAACAGTGCCAGCGTAAGGGCTGCCGGAGGGATGCCGGACGACCGCAGCATAGGAGATATTGAAGGATCCATACGGTACATGCGCTCATTGCCCTACGGCAATAGCAAGGTCGGTATTGTGGGTTATTGCTCCGGCGGCCGCCAGGCATACTTGGCAGCGTGTAAAATCCCCAACATTGATGCCGCCGTCATTTGCTATGGGGGTGGTATCGTGTCCCCTCCTGATAAACTCACTGCGCGCCAGCCCGTAGCACCGATCGACTTCACTGCGGCCTTAAATTGCCCGGTGTTTGGGCTTTTTGGCAAGGAAGATACCCGCCCCTCACCGAGCGACGTGGCGGAGATCGAGGAGGAACTCAAGCGATTGGGCAAGAGGTATGAATTTCACTCGTACGAGAAGGCAGGACATGGTTTCTTTTCCGTGGACCGCCCAGGCTACCGGCCGCGGGATCGAGCGCGTGCACGGGCTCGATGACCCGAATGGTTTCGCTTGCAGCGGTGTGTTCGAACGCTCGCGGCGCGTACAGGTCACGTTGCTGCGGGGATGATCGAACGTCATCAGCGTCGGGTACATCAGATTCCGTTGGAAAAAGATGTACATGCCGCGGCGCTAGCGATCCTGGCCCTTGCTCTCGGCCCACTTGACCGAGCCGGCGTATCCGAGCGCGGCGTCGGCCTTGGCGATGGCCCGGGCGTGGTCGTAGACGCCCTGCGGCTTCTCGTGATTGTGCTTGGCCCCGGCCAGAATCATCTTGGCCTCGTCGAGGAGAGTGTGGACCAAGGCCATCTGCTCCTTCGGCATCATCTTCGACATCTTACCGCCCATGTCCGCAACGACCTTGTCGATCGCGGCCTGGGCGTCGTCAAAATGCTTTGGGCATTCGAACGCTTGGGCGTTCCAAGGCATCTGGAGAATCAGCGCCGCGACAGCAGCGGCCAGCAACCATTTGAGCCTCATGGTCAACCTCCCAGGTTCTCGTTCTCCCATACCCGGAGTTGCCCTATCCAGGCAAGTTTCAAAACCACTTCATGAGCTAAACAAAAACTATGCCGACAACTGAACGGATCACTCCCACCGCCGATCCGGGCCACCAACACCCGTCGGACGTTTGGTGCCCATGCATCCACCGGCCGCCAGGCCGGCTGCACCCCCTACGCCGGCCAGTACAGCCCGGCGAGTCAAGCCGCCCTGCGGCACACGGTTTGGATCAGCCTTTGACATTACCCTGCTCCTCATCCA
>JACZQL010000112.1 GCA_022545745.1 Deltaproteobacteria bacterium
CAATAAAGGGACCAATCACTCCTCCCTCAAAGAGAATAGTTAGGCTCTTCGCATGGGTCTTCTGTGCAAGAACGGCTGACAAGAGCGGCAGTCCGGCACCCCCAAAGACGACCTTACCATCCTCAAGAAGTCTCGAACTTGAAATACAAACTAACTCCGCTGTGTTGTACAAAGCCTCACGCGCCATGCCCCCTCCTGGCGTTTAATGTAGCCCTTATAATATCTTGAGTCTTGAAAAGCTCAAGATACTCATCAAAGTTCCTCGGGGAATAAATGTATTTTTCAAGATACTCTTTAACTCCCTCGACGGCCCTTCCCATCATCAGCTTTACATACGCATCCATGTGGTTAAAGTCGGGTTCATAAACACCGTAACACTCATGGGGGAGACACCCGTAGGGTGCCTCTACCACAGCATCAACGCAAAAAAAGGGTATATCCGTTCGGTCGGGAGCTCTTCTAATCTCGCTATTATCGACGATTTGCTCAGTGGTTAGAATCACCCTGTCTGCTGCCAGGGCAATGTCTTTATCCATAAAGGGGAAACCGCCGATCTGGGCATTGCCATATGAATCGGCTTTCTGCACATGAATAATTGCAAAATCTGGATTGAGGGCAGGAATTAAAGCGAGCCGATCCCCCGTGAAGGGGCAATTCATTTCCTTTATATCGTCAAGCCTTTTGGCAACATCGGAGCCCAGCATAGACCTAACCGGTAAAAAGGGAATTCCCATGGCCCCAGCCCGATACCTCAAGCCTAAACTCATGTGACTCCACTCCTCGTATCTTGCCTCACCGGACTGAACATAATGCCTCATCACCCTTGAGACTCCCCATGTGACTCCCGGGCTAAACCAGCTGGTAATAATGTGTTTTGTGATCCCAGCAACAAGAAGGAGGTCTCCCTCTGTTGCGGTAATACTTTTTGAAAAGGTTAGACCTTTTTTCCCCTGTCTTATGATCTCCCAAATTAGGGCCATGGGAGTTCGTGAATAGTGACAGCCGCCAATTGCGACGTGAACACCGTTGGGGATTAGGCCTACAGCGTCAGTTAAGCCTTTGACCTTCTCCTTGAGTCCCCTATCCTTTTTCTCAAGCCTCTCCCTCAGCTTAAGGTATGAACTTTCCATGGGAAATTCCTTACGACGATAAAAAAATCCTCTTAACTATCATGCGCCAGATGAAAGGTATCTGATAACTGACTGTTATGTCAACCTGATCACCTTGTAGGCAAAAATTCGCAACGCTCTTGATTAATGTTGTTGCTAAACTTAAGTCACTTACATAGGCAGGTTGGGACAGGTTAACCTCGATCGTTCTCAGACCAGCCAAGAGGATGAGCCATAGGTGCCAGTGAATGCTCATAGTCGCTCAAGTCCACCTCCTTAAAGGCTACACGACGAAAGCGGTCCCGTTCCGAAACCGGCACTGTGGCGTCAATTCCCACCTTTGTACGAACCCCAATCTTTGAGACAGGGATATACTCGTGCCCCCGGGCGCCTGGCAGCTGAATGAGATCGCGTGAGGCCTCCATTCGGGTGGCAAGGGCGTATTCAACATCGTTGGGATTGTGAATGTCAATATCGTCATCCACCACGATCACTAGGTCTAGATCCTTCAGGGCAGTAACGGCAGCAAAGATCGCGTTACGCTGAAAACCTTCGTCCTCGGGATTCGCCTTGTGGACCGAAATCACCAGGTGGAAACGATTGAGGCCACCGTCGGTGAGATTCACATCACGGACCATTGGCACGGCTGCCCTCAGAGTGCGCAGAATCGCCACTTCCAATATGAACTTGCGCAGGGCCGTGGTCTCGCGACCACAGATAGCGTAGTAAACGGGATTGCGTCGGTGCGTTATAGTCTTGAAACGCACTACCGGCGAGGGACCCACCTCTGAGCGGAGACCTAGAAACTCGATAAAAGGACCCTCTTCAACGAACTGATCCGGCAGAATTTCTCCTTCCAGGACAATCTCGCTCTCAGCCGGAACCGGCAGATTTACGCTACGGCAGCGTACTAGCTCTAGAGGTTCTCCCTTGAGAGCCGAGGCCACATCCAGCTCGTCCCGTTCTAGGGGAACTTGGGAGCCCATCGCAGCTGCGGCGTACGTGAGGGCCAGGTCGCCCCCGATGACTACGGCAATCTCAAGAGGCACACTCTGCCGCTGAGCCTTTTCGTATAGGGTACGCAGGTGGCGGCCCCAGTCCAGTTTGATGGCTGCCCGGTTGCCACCAAGCAGACACAACCGATGGATTGATGCGTTGTGAATGCCCCTGTCGTGATCCCGGGCAATGACAACGCCCGCAGTGATGTACTTTCCGCCATCACCATGGGCATGGAAGAGCACCGGAAACAATTTCTCCAGATCGATCCCCTGACTCACCACCACCTCCTGGCACGGACCATCTTGTGTGAAATGGGGCTTCAGGGAGCCAGCCAGCCCCTGTTCCATACAGGCACGGATCCCCGTTAGATCACGCTCGAAGACCACCGTTACATTGGCCAGGCTCACCAGGAAGTTGGCGCAGACGGGAACGGTATAGTTGCCCACACGCTCGAAGAGCATAGCCAGATCACCATCGTAGCGGTGCATGAGTCCTGCCACCTCAAGGTTTGGATCGAGGTGACTGCGCACCTTGAGCAGACGGCCCGCCCGATCCAGCCGCTGGAGAGCTGTGCGAAAACGAGTGTCCACCAATCCCAGATCGCTCATAGTGTGCCTGACTAAAACGGTACCTCCACCCGCTCGTCTACCACCCGTTTCGCCTTATGATCCCAGCGCGGCAAACTCCCTGAGGGGACTAACTCGACCACGGCTCTGATTCCTAATCCAATCTGGAGGCCGTGAGCGATCTCGTTTTGCAGATTCTCGTGGCGCTGCGCTGGAACAGCTGGGGAAGGGTCAATACGCACTACAATCTCGTCGAGCCCACTCACACGCTTAAAAATAACCTGGTATTCATCGACTCCGTCATACTGGTGGACAATCTCCTCAATGCGCCCCGGATACACGACCACCCCACGGATTTTTTTCATGTCATCCAAGCGACCCAGGACACCCCCGTCCAAGGAGAAAAGGGTCCGACCGCAGGGACAGACTCGGTCTGCCACCTTGACCACGTCTCGCGTCCGGTAACGAATGAGGGGCATAGCCTTGCGATAAAGACTGGTGAAGATCAACTCCCCTTCGCCGCCTGGAGCAACAGGCTTGCCGGTCTGTAGGTCTAGCACTTCGGGATAGCAGTAATCTTCATGGACGTGGATGAGCCCCGAGTGCTCCGTGCAAGAGAAACCCCAGGCAGCTACCTCCGTGAGCCCGGGAAGGTCGTAGCACCTGGCGCCAAAGGCCTTTTCCAGCTTCTTTTTGGTCGCTGGGATGCTGGCTCCCGGCTCCCCTGTATGCCAGGTGATACGTATCTTTGCTTGCTTGGCCAGATCGATGCCCCGTTTTTTAGCCTCCTCCGCCATGTACAGTGCGTAGGAGGGCGTAGAACCCAGCACGGAAATTGGATAGGTGAGCAGGCTGTCGATGCGCTGCTCGGTGGAGAACCCACCCACGGGAAACATTAGGCAACCGATCTCTTGGGCAGCAAAAAAGCCCGACCAGAACCCGATCCACGGACCGTAACTGAAGGCACACATGACCATATCGGATTTACGAATTCCCATCCCGTAGAGCCCGCGGGCGTAGCTTCGATAGAAACCCGCCCAGTCTTCGGGAGTGTCCAGGACCATGAGCGGTCGACCCGTGGTGGCCGAGGTAGAGTGAACTCGCAGGCAATCCTCCATAGGAACGGCTAGGAAGCTCCCCCATGGAGGATGCTCAGCCTGGTCGGCCTTGAGCTCGTCTTTAGTGGTGAAAGGGAAAAGGGTCAAATCGTCCAGTGAGTGAATGTCTTCGGGCTTGAGGCCAGCTTCTTTGAATTTCTTCCGGTAGAATGGAGAGTTCTCATAGGCGTGCCGGACCTGCCCAAGAAATTTGGTCGTCTGGATCTTTCTGATAGTTTCGCGGGATGCAGTTTCAATCTCTGGTTCTAAGTAAATCTCGTTCACACCCTCATTTCCGTTCTTGCGCCATCCGTTGCGCTGCTGCTTTTACCGCCTGCACGATCTGATAGTAACCGGTGCACCGGCATAGGGTCCCCGAAATTCCCACCCGGATTTCTTGATCCGTGGGCCGAGGATTCTCTTTGAGTAACTCCAGTGAGCTGAAGAGCATCCCAGGGGTGCAGAATCCGCATTGCAGCCCATGGTGATCCGAGAAGGCCTCCTGGATAGGATGGAGCTTTCCCCCGTCTGCCAATCCTTCAATGGTCGTCACCTCAACACTGTCCACCTGGACAGCTAACATGAGACAGGACCGCACTGCCAAACCATCTACCATCACAGTACAGCAGCCGCAGATGCCGTGCTCGCAGCCCACGTGGGTCCCGGTGAGGCCAATGCGCTCACGCAGGAAATCGGAAAGCAAAAGACGAGGCTCCACCACTCGCTCATACTCGACACCGTTCACCCGTACCCGTACCGCAACCGTCTCTCGCATGACTAATGGTTTTCCTTCACCCTAGACCAGGCATCATCGAGCGCACGACGAACGAAGACCCTGGCCATTTCGCGACGATAGGCCTCACTTCCTTGAAGGTCCGCAAAGGGTTGCACTTCTCCTGGTACCCGAGCAGCCGCCGCATCGAAAACCTCATCGGTTCCGTTATTTCCCACGAGAACCTCCTCCGCACCGCGTATGCGTAGAGGTGTCGGCCCTGCTCCAGCGACGGCCACCCTCGCCTCCGTGCACCGACCATTTCCGCCGACCGTCAGCTGGACTGCGGCGGCAACCACTGCGAAATCTCCATGACGGATACAGAGTTCTTGGAATCCGTAACCCGACCGCGCAGGGGCCACGGGGTAACTCACCTCAGTCAGAATCTCGTCCTCTGCGATAGAGGTGGCCATGATACCCTGGAAAAAATCAGCCGCTCCAACGGTCCGGGATGTCCTGTTTCCCTGGATTTTCACTTGGGAGTCCAGAAGTATCGCCACGAGCGCCAGCTCCGCTGTGGGATCGGCGTGAACCAGGCTGCCACCGACCGTGCCACGGTTCCTGATTTCTGGGTGGCCGATCCATTTCACAACCTCAGCAAGAAGAGGGCATTTTCTTTTCACGTCCATACTCCTGTCCAAAGCCCTCTGACGCGTTCGTGCGCCAATACGTACCCATCCCTCCTCTACCCGGATGTAATCTAGCTCCTTGACTGGATTGATATCCACCAAGACACTTGGCGAAGCGATCCGGAAATTCAGCATTGGCACAAGACTCTGTCCCCCGGCTAAAATTTTTGCCTCACCCCTATTTTCGGCCAAGGCGGATAAGGCTCCTCCGATACTGTCAACGCGGACATACTTAAAGACTGGCGGCTTCATTTACGCCCTCCGTCAGTCTTCGAGTCGTTGGATGTCTTGGCGTCCTGAATCAGCTGCCATATGTGGTTGGGTTTGAGAGGAAGCTGGTGGACAGTGGGCCCTAGAGGTTTCAAGGCGTCCGCCACGGCATTGGCCAAGCAAGCGGGAACACTCATGGTACACGACTCCCCGCACCCCTTCGAGCCCAAGACCGTAAAGGGGGACGGGGTTTCCACGTGACCGATATCCAGCTCGGGCGATTCCACTGCCGTGGGGCACATATAGTCGACAAAGGTGCCGGCTAGATACTGACCGCTCTCGTCATACGCCATTTCCTCATAAAATGCCCCGCCCAGGCCGTGGACGAAGCTTCCATAGA
>JACZQL010000113.1 GCA_022545745.1 Deltaproteobacteria bacterium
AACTCCAGATTTGTTTTAAAACTTCTAAAGGTTTCTCCGATGGTGGACATTAAGTTTGACTCTGTCACCAAGGTTCTGGGTCAGGTCAGGGCCGTTAACAATCTAACCCTGGAAATACAGCCCAAAGAACTCTTCTTCCTACTGGGGCCATCCGGTTGCGGCAAGACCACCGCGCTGCGTTTGGTGGCCGGGTTTTATACGCCCGATGAGGGGCGTATTCTTTTTGACGGTCAGGACAAGAGCCGTGTTCCTCCCCATAAACGGAACACGGGCATGGTGTTCCAGAATTATGCGCTTTGGCCACATATGGATGTGCAGCGAAACGTTGCCTATGGTCTCAACATTCGAAAAGTCTCGGACAGTGAGAAACAAAAGCGTGTTCGACGAGCCTTGGAAATCGTACGAATGGATCACTACGCGGAACGCTTGCCCAACCAACTCTCTGGCGGTGAGCAGCAAAGGGTCGCCCTGGCCCGGGCCCTGGTCATCGAACCCGACGTGGTTTTGCTCGACGAGCCCCTATCCAATCTGGACGCCCACCTACGCACCGAGATGCGAGCCGAGATCAAGCAGATTCATACCCAGATCCAGCGGACCATGATCTATGTCACCCACGACCAGACCGAGGCCCTTTCCATGGCCGATCGCGTCGCTGTGATGCGGAGCGGACAGGTGGTTCAAGTGGGCCCACCGCGGATGCTCTATGCGTGTCCCGAATCGTCCTTCGTGGCAAAGTTCATCGGTGGGACCAACCTCCTGGCAGGGCGATTGGAAGAGGCAGGCGATACCCTGGTGGTCAAAACACCAGTTGGAATCTTGCGGGCCACGAACAGCCCGGCGCGGCTATCGCGGGGTGACCTGGTCTATTGCTCGATACGCCCTGAATCCCTACGGTTGGAGCGGACCGGGCCGCCAGCAAAGACGACTCAAGCCTCTGCCGAACACCAACTCAATCAACTGGTAGGCGAAGTGCAAAGTATCACGTACCTGGGTAGCAACGAACAGTACACCATCCGTCTCGCTGATGGGTCCCTTGTGCAAGCGGTGGAATACAATCCTCATACAAGAAAGGCCGAGGTGGGAAACCAGGTGACGCTCCAATTCCAACCTCAGGATGTGGTTGTTTTACCACAGGAGGATTGAGGTGACTCGGTGGTTGCGGCGTTATGATTTGACCCCTGCCAATTGGCTGGTTTTGATCCTGCTGGTGGCCTTCTTCTCCCTGTTCCTGTTGTACCCCCTCTCCTACGTCTTCTCCAGTGCCTTTTTCACGAATGAGGGGTTTTCTCTAGTCTTCTTTAGGCTCATGCTGACCAACCCCAACTATCGGGAAGTCCTGATCAACAGCGTCAATTTAGGTTTGGTGGTGACGCTGCTGACCACCCTGCTCAGCTTACCCCTAGCCCTGCTATTGGTCCGTTTTGACTTCCCCGGCAAGGGGCTACTGAGTGGGTTGATCTTGGTTCCCATGGTGTTACCCCCGTTCGTGGGGGCCATTGGCATGCGTCATTTAATGGCCCGCTTCGGATCCATCAATCTGCTGCTCCTGGAGATGGGCGTCATCGACCAACCCATTGACTGGCTCGGTGGCGGTTTTTGGAGCGTCGTCATATTGCTGGTGCTCCACCTCTATCCGATCATGTACCTCAACGTGGCAGCGGCCCTGGCCAATGTCGATCCAAGCCTCGAGGAAGCAGCCCGCAACCTGGGTGCGAGCGGGTTTAAGTTGTTTAGGACGGTCACCTTTCCTTTGATGTTACCGGGCTATTTCGCCGGGGCCATCATCGTGTTTATCTGGGCCTTCACCGACCTGGGCACCCCTTTGGTCTTTGAATACCGGGAGGTCATCGCGGTTCAGATCTTCAATATGGTGACCGATTTACATCAAAACCCTATGGGTTACGCCCTTGTGACTACCGTTATTGTCCTGACCCTTTTCTTCTTTTACCTGACCAAACGCCTAACAGGCAGCAAGAGCACTGAGATGTTGGCGCGAGGCCATGTGGCTTCCGCGGTTCGACCTGCATCGTTTCGGGGCACCGTCCTGATTTACGGGTTTGTGCTGGGAATTTCGGCTGTCGCCCTGCTTCCCCATTTCGGAGTTTTACTCACTTCCATCACTGACCGTTGGTTTATGAGTGTCTTGCCAAGCGAGATTACGCTCAAGTTCTATCGTGACGTCTTCGTCCACGATCTCACCCTGCTTAGCATCAGAAACAGCCTTCTGCTCAGCAGTTTGAGCACCGTCGTTGACATCATATTAGGAGTTGGAATCGCTTACCTGCTGACTCGCAAGCGCATCCCCGGAAAGAACGTACTGGATAGCCTGGCCATGCTTCCTTTAGCCCTCCCCGGGCTGGTCATAGCCTTTGGATATGTTGCAGCCTTCTCCGGGACCCTGTTGGATGCGCGTGTGAATCCGATTCCGCTCCTCGTCATCGCCTATTCTGTGCGCCGCCTCCCCTTCATGGTAAGGGCCGCGTACGCAGGTTTTCAGCAGACAAGCGTTGTCCTTGAAGAAGCAGCCATGAATCTAGGCGCCAGTCCCATGCGGACCCTCTATCAGATCACCTTCCCGCTGGTGTTCGCCAACCTCATCGCCGGCGCCATCCTGTGCTTTTCCTTCGCCATGTTGGAGGTGAGCGACAGCCTGATCCTGGCCCTGAGAGAACAGTATTACCCCATCACCAAGGCCATATACGTCTTATTGAGGCGGATCACTGATGGCCCCTACATTGCCAGTGCCATGGGCATGCTGGGTTTGTTCCTGTTGGCTAGCAGTCTGGTGGTGGCAGGCCACTTTCTCGGCCGCCGAATGGGAGAACTCTTCAGAATCTAAGCCTGCTGTGATGGAAGCAGCGGGCAGCTAAGCGCAGAGCGCAAAGCGTCAAAAGCTATTAACCGCAGATTTACGCAGATGGACACCGAGGGATATGCGCTAAGCGCATGGCGCAAGGCGACTAAATTAGTGACGAGTAACGAGTACTGAGGACGGGGCGAGAAGCGTAAAGAGACAACAGACTACGGACAACGGACTACAGACTTCCGGTCGTCAATCCCTGGATCCGGGTCAAAGGTCAGTAGTCGGTAGTCAGTGGTCCCGAATCCGCAAGGACGCTATGCGCTCTGCTCTTTGCTATTACCCGTCTGCGTTCGTCTGCGGTTAAGAATCTTAAAGCGTTTCTGCGGTTAATGTTCTCAGATTCCAGACCTATCGAATAAACAACATTCTTACCAGGTCGTTGGAAAACTGATTTACCAAAAACACCATCACACCACACAAGACTCCGCTCATTAGGACGATGATCAGTATTTCTGCCCCAAGAAGGCGAGCAATGGTCATTCGGTTACAGCCAAGCTTGAAGATCGTGTTGATCTCCCTTTGACGCAGTCGCAGTGAGAGGGCGAATACGAGGAGGATGGCCAGCACTGTCCCTAATCCGACTACAGAGATCACTGCCTCCAGCATGTTCTTTATGCGAAAGATATTCTGGAGTAATCCATCAATAACGTCATCCGGTTTGACAATTTGATGGCTCTCCTTGCTGGACACAAAACGACCTCTCAGGATGGTCCCGGACTTGGTGTCCCTGGGTACAGCAATCACCGCGGTGATTGGGTAAATGGATGTATCGCCGTGAAAGTGAAACGAATCCAGATTGGCTTCGGTGATCTCCGTGTAATGCTGAAGCTTCGCGTTCGCAACCACGTTTGTTTCGGTGCGGTTGAGAATGACCGATTGATCTTTGGTTTTAGCTACATCTTCATGGCCATGGCCGAGCCCCTGCATGACCCAAGCGGTTTTGATGTCGACAAATACAGCCAGGTCATCGGATGTATGCGATTTCTCTAAAACGCCGACCACTTTCATCTTCAGTGGGTACACGCCGGCCAGGTCGAAGAGATTCTCCGGTGATGAGACTAGACTATCACCGGGTTTGATGCCAAGCCGCTCCGCAACGGTGGCGCCCAACACACATTCGCCGAGCAAAGCAAGAAAGCGCCCCTCGGCGATTTTCAGACCTCGAAAGTCGAAATAGTCCAGGGTCGTTCCGATAACAGGATGTCCCCTGGCTCGAAAGCGGGCGTAGATGGGAATGGGCGAAGCGAGGTTAGAATCTCTAACCCGCGCCGCTGTCTTCATATTAATGAGTTCCGGTACCCCATCTCCGAAATAAAGCGTGCTCATGACGAGATCCAGTGCGCTGCCCTTTGCGCCGATGAGCAGCGGTGTGGAAACGGCCCGTGACATGAGTTGTCTTTCGCTCTCATTGAGCAAGAGTTCAAGCGCAAGCGGTAGGAATCCGATGAGCGTAATGCAGGCCACCAGCGTGGCCGTTTTGACCTGGTTGAAGCTCACATATTTCCAGGCGATATATAGACTATCGTACATTTTAGCTTGATAATTTTAGAGTTTAGATTGTTGGATTTCGGATTTGGGATTTTGATTTTTGGTTCTTTGCTTTAACTGTTCCTCGGTTATAGTCGGACCTCCCATAATCATATTCCAATTCGAAAATAGTAGAGATCATTGTTCTAAAATCGCTAATCTAAAATCTTCGATCTAAAATCTTTAAAATCTATGGTTCGATCAAACCGTTTCAATAATTCGTAGTCGTGGGTCACGGCCAGAAGGGTAGCGTTATGGTCTTCTACACTTTGAAACAGTAGATCCAGGATGAGAGTCTTGTTGTCTGGGTCGAGATTTCCCGTGGCCTCGTCCGCTAGAATGAGTTTCGGATGGGGGAGCAATGCGCGACAGATGGCGGCGCGCTGCTTTTCCCCTTGGGAGAGTTCATCAGGGGGGCGCTTGAGCTTATCGCCAATACCCATGGCCTGGGTCAACGCTATGGCACGGGCATTCACGTGACTGTCTAATTTCAGGGCACTGGTAATTCGGTAGGGATGGAGGACATTGTCTAGGACATTGAGGTAATCGAGAAGCTCAAAGTCCTGAAATACAAAGCCGATCTTGGTGATGCGGAAGTCACGCCTTTGAGCATCGTTGAGGCTGCTTACCTCGACATTATCCACGTTGACCGCGCCGCTGAGGGGCGTGAATATACCCGCGATCAGATTCAGGAGCGTGGTCTTTCCCGAACCGCTCGGCCCGATAACCGCAACCTTCTCAGACCTCTCGACGGTGAATTCGGGAATGCTCAAACGGAAATCACTGTTGGGATATCCGAACTCCAGAGAACGAATATTAATCATAAAATTTACTTAACCGCAGATTAACGCAGAAATTAATCCTCTTGCCCTTCGGGCAAATTTAACACCATACGTTTTATTTCAGCCATTGGATGTTTCATATTGACCAGAATACCAACTTGTATTCCCGTCCCTTTCAGGTAATTCAATAACTGTGTTTTGTGAATTTTTTCGAGCTTTGCTACTGTTTTAAGCTCGACAATGACAGTACCTTCAACGAGGATGTCAACAATGTACTCCCCGACGACATTTTCTTTATATTAGACCTTGACTGGAATCTGGCTCTCAGCTTTAAAGCCCCGTGCGTGGAGTTCAATCAGGAGCGCATTTTCATAAACCTTTTCCAGGTAACCAGAGCCAAGAACCCTATTCACCTCGAGCACAGCACCCCTTATCCCGTATGCAATGGTATTTAGATCCATTGCACTCTGTGCCACTCAGCGGTTTATATGCATAGAAAATAATTAGCCGCAGATTTACCAGGCTAACTCAGATCAATTTCTGGCCATTTTGACCAGAAAATCATTATCTCTGTCTGCGTCCGTCTGCGCTCATCTGCGGTTAATTT
>JACZQL010000114.1 GCA_022545745.1 Deltaproteobacteria bacterium
AACAAGTAACAACCGTGATCGGAATCTCCTGTTAAAAGCGTTTGAGGATGAAAGTGTTGGGCAATCTGAAGCTTAAGAAATTTATCGAAGTTACGCGCAGGGAGCGGCCTGCTGGCTTAGTTCTAAAGAATGCAAAGCTGGTTAACGTTCTCTCGGGAGAAATCTATGAAGTCGATGTGCCCGTATTTAATCAAAACATTGCGGGCCTGGGAGGGTATAGGGGCCCACTGGCGTTTTCATTTGCTTGTTTTCCCGGCAGCTAACTTAGAAGGAATACCAAAAATGATTGGAGACGTTTTCCGAATGATGAATTGGAGGTGCAGATGATGAAGGTAGTCAATGTGATGACAACCCATCCTGTGAGTGTCGCCCCTGAGGACTCCATACAACAAGTACGGGAAATCATGGATGAGGAGAAAATCCGGCAGCTACCGGTCACCAAGGAAAAGGAGCTCTTAGGGATTATCACGGACCGGGATATTCGATCCTTTCTCGGTGGTCGTAGTCTCAGTTACCTCGAGGAGCAGGAAGTGGCCATGAAGACCAAGGTTGCTACGGTTATGACCGATAAACCCATCACGTTGTCCCCGGATAATGACCTACGAGAGGCCGTTGAGCTATTACTTGAAGAGAAGGTGGGCGGTATCCCAGTAATGGACCCGTACGACGGCTTGATGGGAATTATCACCTACGTAGACGTGCTACGTTGCTTCCTGGAACAATGGGAAGAGTAACCTTCCCGGGTGAGAAGATTTTTTCCAACCTTTTTTCCGGAGGGATTGACTATGACGGTTCCACTGCAGATTACCTTTCGCAACATGCCTCCCACCGAGGCCATCGAGGCCCATATCCGTGAGAAGGCGGCTAAGTTGGATCAATTCTATGACAGGGTTATGAGCTGCCGGGTGGTTATGGAGGTCCCCCATCGGCGGCACCACAAGGGAAAGCTCTATCATGTGCGCGTGGACATCAAGGTGCCCGGGTGGGAAGTCGTGATCAATCGGGAACCGACCAAACACAGCGCACATGAAGATGTCTACGTTTCCGTTCAGCAAGCCTTTGACGCCGCTCGACGCCAGTTGCAGGATTATGCCCGTCGTCAGCGCGGTGAGGTAAAGGGACATGAAGGTGTCCCCATCGCTCGGGTCAGCAAGCTCTTTGCCGACGAGGGTTACGGCTTCCTTGAAACCGCTGACGGACGAGAGATCTATTTCCATAGAAACAGCGTGTTGGACGGGCACTTCGAGCATATGGACGTCGGGACGGAAGTGCATTTCGCCGAAGAAGACGGGGAAAGGGGTACCCAAGCGAGCACCGTCAGGCATGTAGGCAAGCACTACCATCACAAACGAGCCGTTGACCTTTAATGGCCATCTCTTTTCCAGAAATGTGCTGGGTAGCAGCGATCTCTTGGGCCGTGAAGGCTTGTGGATGATTATAGACCTCATAGGAGATCTTTGCTTAATCCAAGGCCTCCTTTAGCTTTTTGAGTATTGGCATAATACCTTCTCTCTAAGACCAAGGTGAAATAGTTCCTAGCCGACCGCTGCGGGTGTTTGCTTCGACTCCTCCTTCGGTTGAGGGTGAATTGCTAAGACCCGGCAGTGAGCCTGGCGCACCACCTTTTCAGTGACGCTTCCGACAAGTATATGAGACAGACCGGTCCTTCCGTGAGTGGACATGACAATCATATCCGATCCCTCCTGTTCGGCCAGGCTCACGATGTTTTTATCAGGTGCTCCTATCTCTACCTTCTCTCTGATCTTAACGCCCGGGATAAGGTCGGAGAAGTGCTTCTTTAGGAACCTGGACATAGCCTGCTGGTAACTCTCCAGTGGGTGCCGGAGCGTAGACAATGCGTGCTCATCGAGCCCCTCAACCGTCTCTTTTGGGATTTCCCTGAGCTCGGCTGAGCTTATGACATGATAGACCGTTACTTCAGCCCCAAAAGCCTTGGCCAATTCCAGGGCGTGGCGGACTCCAGCCTGGGAGAGCTCTGAAAAGTCAGTCGGGGCAAGGATCTTCTTTATATTGTTCATAGGCTACCTCCTTATTTATGATTAGAGTTCGCATAAAATGTGCCAATCAAAAGTGAGCTATTTGCTGGCATGTCGGAGGTGTTTTTTCCTCCCCCTTCTTACTTTTGCGATTATTCTCTGACTAATTTCTGAATTCTGGGAAAATCAGCCGCACCGTTTGAATCAGGGTAAAAAAATTCACTGGCATGACCCTTGCTAATTCTTCTTTTGGGATGATTAGTAAAACAAAAAAAAGACTGTGCCTTTGGTTGGGGTTTTTAGTCTTGCTCCTTTTTCCTTTCTCCACCCGAGGGTACGAAGAGATAACGGTTATGAATTCTGGGACCATCGAAGGTTTTGTAAAGGTTCAGGGCGAACTGCCTGAACTCCCAGCGCTAGAGGTTTTTAAGTTTACTTGCCAAGGAATAAAAGAAGCTAAATTAGATCTAAACTAAGGAGGTAAGGTGTAATGCAGAAAGGACTAATGGCAAGCCTTGTGCTGATCTTATTGTTGGGATTTGCAACTTACACCGTCGCCCACCGGGAGCCAGGCCAGGGGGGGCAAATGATGGGTGAAGGTCAGATGGGTGGTCAGGGCCAAGCGGGTCCCCAGGGGCAGATGGGTCCGGGGATGTTGGGTCCTAGTATGGGTATGATGGGCCAAGGCATGGGCCAGATGGGACAGATAATGGGATCTCCTGAGATCATGGGGGCCATGATGTCCATTCACGCTGAGGTCATGAGCCTTATGGGCCAGATGATGGAGAAGTACGGAAGCGCTGTGGGTCAGGTGAGCCCTGAGCTTCGTCAGAAAATGCAGAAAGAGATGCTGGAACGGATGGGGGAAATCTTGACCAAGCATAGCGTGGCTCTGAAGGAAAAGGCCAAAGCCGCAGCCAAATAGACTAAAAACAGTGAAGATCCGAAATCTGTCCGTCGCATATCCAGAGACAGAATTAAAAAGTCCCTGGTCTGCCTGCGTTGAAATGCAGGTGTTCGCCTGAGGACACGCTTTAGTGGAGAGAGCCTCTATTACACCGGGGTTAGTAAAGGCAGTAGGAGGTGGATATGATGATGCCAGGATGGATGATGAGTGGTTGGGGAATGGGCTACGGATTCTTCGGCTGGTTGATGATGTTTTTGTTCTGGATCCTCATCATCGCCGCGGTCGTCTTGGGGGTCCGATGGTTTATCGATCAGGGAAAGCTGAAAGGGTCCAGTGTGGAAGAGACCCCTTTAGATATCCTGAAGAAACGTTACGCTAGCGGAGAGATCGACAAAGAGGAGTTCGAAACCATGAGGCGGGGGTTGATGTAGCATATTACGAGGCTTGACCTTTGCAGCAAAGGAACAGACCCATCCACGAAATGTTGGCTTAGGAGGGAATCTCATGGAATTTCTATTATGGTCTATTATTGGCGGACTTGTGGGTACCGCATTGATGGACATCGTCGGAAGCCTGGCGGAGCAATTGAAAATTACGAGTCGGGGGAGTTGAGGAGGAAATCGGGCCCTCGGTCGTTGGGCCCTGAGTATCTTCGCAGGCCATTTCGTGCATCGGGATATCGTTAAGTCCAGCCCATTGAAGAATGAATTATCCGCTGGCTGGATCACTCATTACCTTACTGGCGGTATTGTGGCGTTGACGTATCCTGTCTTCTATTTAGCCCTTGACGTGCCCATGCCAGCAGATCACCTCGTTCCTGGTCTTATATGGGGTCTCGCAACAACACTCCTGCCGTGGTTTATTCTTTATCCTGCATTTGGTTGGGACTTCTTCGGGATTAGAGCACCTAGCGGTACAAGACCATTAATCTCAACCACGATTTCTCATCTACTCTACGGGCTTGGATTGGGAATCGTGTTAAATATTTCTTCGCAACCAATTGCTTCTTGATCTGATCTAACTAGGCAAAAAGCCTCCATCTGCCCGCAGGAAGGAAAAAAGGCAAACCCCCGCGATGCCCAGGACGTTGAACAAGCATCCGGGGGTTTAAGGGAATTCGGCCCGTTGCCAACACCCCAAACCACAGAATTATTTCCGTGGGTTTGGGGTAGGCCTAAGCGGCTTTCTTCCTTCGTGCCTCGGTCAAGGTTACCGTTTCAGGCTTCACCAGGGTTTTGAAATCCCTGTATTTCAGCCTGACCGTATGTTGATGGTTGCCTGCGTTGAAGAAGATGGCTTCATATCTCTCCAAGGCCGGGTCCACATAGACAGGAAGACCGAAGAGATTACCGAATGGAGGCATGGCGCCGATCTCACATTCGGGAAAGAGCACGGCAAACTGCTCCTCGGTAGCCAATGAAACTTCAGTGGCTCTAAGTCCAGCCTTCGCCCTATCAAAATTCACCATCCGATTCGAAGGCAGAACCGCCATGATAAACGAGCCGTCCACGTTTAGCATCACGACTTTGGCCATCGCCCTCCCCGTAATATGCTGGGTCGCAGCGATCTCCTGAGCCGTGAAGGCACGTGGATGATTATAGACTTCATAGGAGATCTTAGCCCGATCAAAGACCTCCTTGAGCCTTCTGAGGACTGGCATAACACCTCCTTTCTGCCAAGAAAGTGATAGTCCCTAACTCGCTGCTGCTGCCAATTTTCCCTTTGCTTCCTCTTTCGTGTGAGAGGGGATCGAGAGGACGGGGCAGCGTGCCAAGCGGACCACCTTTTCTGTCACGCTCCCGACCAGCATATGAGACATTCCCGTCCGTCCGTGCGTGGAGATGACGATCAGGTCCATCCCTTCCTCCTCCGCCAGGTTCACGATGTTTTTCTCAGCGACGCCCATCTCGACCTTCTCGTGAACTTTAACGTCAGCGGTCAGGTCCGCAAAATGGGTCTTCATGAACCTGGACATGGCCTTCTGGTAGGTGTCCACTGGGTGCATAAATGGCCGGACAGGCAACTTATCATAGTACTGTATGAGTTCGCCTTGGCTCACCACGTGATAGACGGTGACCTCGGCTTTGACCGCCTTGGCCAACTCCAATGCGTAGCGGACTCCAGCCTGGGAGAGTTCTGAAAAGTCAGTCGGGGCAAGAATCTTACTTATCTTCTCCATGGCATCCTCCTTACTTTCTAAGTTGGAATTTGCATAAAATGTGCCAATCCAGAGGCAAGGATTTAATTGTTAAATCAGAGAGTTTTTCCCACCTGCTTCTTACTTTTGCGATTATTCGCTGACTAAATTCTGAATTCTGAGAAAAGCAGCGGCACCGACTGAATTCCAATCTATCCTTTCTCTGGCATGGCCCTTGCTCATTTTGTTTGCCATGATGAACAAATCAAAAAAGAGGCTTCATTTCTTTTTGGCCTTTTTGGCTTTGCTTCTTTTTCCTTCGGAGATCGGAGGCTACGAGGGAATGGAAGTTATGAACGGCGGGATGATCAGAGGGGTTGTAAAGCTTCAAGGGGAAATACGTGAACTCCCTGCGCCGGAGATATTTAAATTTAAAGAGGTCTGCAAAGGCGTTCCAAACGAAAGCGTCGTTGTTGGGCTTGAGGGTGGTGTCCGATACGCCGTGTTGACCCTAGAAGGAGTGACCAAGGGAAAGAGTGTGGAGCGGGAGGCGGTGAATGAGTTGGACAACCAAGGGTGTCGCTTTGTACCGCACGTGCAGGCGGCCAGCGTGGGCCAATGGCTGGTGGTCAGAAACAGTGACCCCATCCTTCACACCGCCCATGCCCATTTTAAGAGCGGACAACCTGATTTTAATCTCGGTCTCTATCCAGGGAAGGTGAGCCGGAAACCG
>JACZQL010000115.1 GCA_022545745.1 Deltaproteobacteria bacterium
GGGGTTTACCTATGGTACCGAGAATGTTATTTACGAGTGATGGGGTCGTAGTTCAGCTGGTTAGAACGCCGGCCTGTCACGCCGGAGGTCGCGAGTTCGAATCTCGTCGGCCCCGCCATAAAGGCTGGGAAGCTGGGACGCGAGGAAGCCTCCAAGCTTTCTAGCTTCCTAGCTGAATGCGATTTTATGGGTACCTATCAAATGAAAAGAGAAGAGGCACTGGCCCAACGCCAATGGTACATCGTTGATGCGGAGGGCAAGGTATTGGGCCGGCTCGCCACCGAGGTGGCGAGGGTTTTGAGGGGTAAACATAAGCCAAGCTTTAGTCCCCATATCGACGGGGGAGATTTTGTCATTATCGTGAACGCAGGGCGAGTGAGCCTGACCGGGAAAAAGCTCGAACAGAAAATCTATTATCGGCACTCAGAGTACCCCGGAGGTTTGCGGGCCTCCACCGCCAAGCATTTACTAGGGACGAAACCAAATAGTATTGTCCAATTGGCCGTTAAGGGCATGTTACCCAAGAACCGTTTAGGGAGAGATCTGCTGCGAAAATTGAAAGTCTATCCGGGACCTGAACATCCCCATCAGGCCCAAAAACCACAACCGCTTGTCATTGGCGGTTAAAGGCCGGAAAGATGGCAGAAGAAACCTATTACGCAACAGGACGCAGGAAAACTTCAGTGGCCAGGGTTTATTTGAAAGGCGGCAAAGGAGAGATCCTGGTCAATGAGCGTCCTTTGGATAATTATTTTGGCCGAGAAACCGCCCGCCGGATTGTCCTCCAACCATTTGAGGTCACCCAAACCGCAGGAAGTTTTGATATTCATGTGAATGTCTGCGGGGGGGGGATTTCGGGTCAGGCAGGAGCCATTCGTCATGGGATCACGCGCGCCCTGTTGAAGGTGAATCCCGAATTTCGCTCTCCGTTGAAGAAGGCGGGTTTTGTGACCCGCGACCCGCGTGCTGTGGAACGGAAGAAATACGGCCTCCACAAAGCACGCAAGCGACCGCAATACTCCAAACGTTGAGATCCCTGGCAACGACTGGGAGCAATCCCGTCAAGAGAGAGGCTGAGCTCCGTGTGGCTGTTTTTGGTGCCACAGGGTACACGGGGCTGGAGCTGCTGTGTATCCTGGTGCGTCATCCCAGGGTGGGCTTGGCGTTGCTCAGTTCGCAGCAGTATGCGGGAAAGCGGGTAAGCGAAGTCTACCCGTCCCTCACAGGAAGATGCGAGCAGGTTTTGGAAAAAGTGAACCTGGCGAGGATGATCTCCCGCTTCGATCTGGCATTTACTGCATTGCCCCATGAGACCTCCATGGATATCGTCCCGGCCCTGCTCAAACATGGCAAACGGGTCATCGATTTGAGTGCCGATTTCCGCCTCCGGGACGTTCAGGTTTATCGCCGCTGGTACCGGCCCCATAAGGCCGCCCATCTTTTACGTCGGGCCGTTTATGGCTTGACTGAAATTCACAGGGAAGAAATTTCTCAGGCAGCTCTCATTGCTAACCCTGGGTGTTATCCCACCGGTGCCGTGCTGGGCCTGGCTCCACTTTTCGCGGCTCAATTGATCCAGGGGACAGTCCTCATCGACGCAAAGTCTGGAACCACCGGGGCCGGGAGAAGCAGTGCCGTGGAGCTCTCCTTCAGTGAGGTGAATGAAAACTTCAAGGCCTATAACGTTGGAGTCCATCGACATGCCCCTGAGATTGAACAAGAGTTGAGTCGGGTGGCTAAAAAATCAGTTGCTGTCTTGTTTGCGCCCCACTTGCTTCCCATAAGCCGAGGCATCCTCTCCACCATGTACCTGGAGCTTAAGAGATATGTGGGGGAGGGAAGACTCAGTAAGATCTACCGGGAATTTTACCGCGGGGAGTCCTTCATACGCATCCTCCCGCCCGGAGTTTTTCCAGAGACCAAAGAAGTCCGGGGTTCCAATGACTGCGCCATTGGATTTCGTTATGATTCCCATTCGAGACGGCTGGTGGTGATCACTGCCATTGATAATTTGGTGAAGGGGGCGGCGGGGCAAGCAGTGCAAAATATGAATCTGATGTACGGATTCGACGAGACGGAGGGGCTGCTTGGTGCGGGGCTGGTGCCCTAGAGCCCCTCTCATTCTTCCCCGCTGGCAAAATACATTCCTACCAGTGCAAGGATCAGATTAGGAATCCAAGCTGCAACCCAAGGTTGAAGTGCTCCCTCCTTTCCCAATGCCCAACAGAAAGAGAGGAGAGTGATATGAGGGAGTCCAATGAGCATGGTCAACGCGAGAGACACCGTAATCCCTCCTCTCATCCCCTGTTTGAGAGCCAACGGGATCGCTAGAAAAACCATTAATGGCGCAATGAATGGAAGGGCTAACTTCACCTGTATATCCGTCTGATACTCCGTCGTATCGATACCCTTACTGTTTAAGTCATCGATCTGCTTTTTGAGATCGAAGAAAGTGAATTCCTCCGGTTTTCGAGCGAGAACTTTGAAATCGTCCGGTGTCTCGGAAATGGGCAGAAACTTGATGAATTCCTTTTCAGGACTGAGCTGCCCATCTGGAAGCAAGGTCCACTGAGTGCTGCCTGAGGTTTCCCAGCGGGACCCATCCCAACGCGCCTGCGGGGCCTCGATGAGCCCCGTTAGGCTAAACTCTCGGTTTAGGAGGTAAATCACGACTCCCTGCAGGACGTTTTTCTGGGTGTCAAAATAGTCGGTGCTGATAAAGGCGTCTTTACCTCGAATCCAGATACCTCTGTTCCCGAACATGGTCTGTAGGTTCTTCTTCTTGATCTCTACCCTGTAGATGTAGTTGGCCTTACGTGCGAATAGGGGAACCAAGCTCTCCGTCCATAAAAAGGACATGAGGCCGATCAGGAGAGAGGTGAGCAACAAGGGGAGAGACAGGCGACGAAGGCTGAGACCGGCAGCACGCATGGCGGTTATTTCATGGCTTCGCGCAAGTAGACCAAGGCAAAAGAAGACCGAGAAAAGGGTGGCAAACCCGAACACCTGGGAGAGCAGAAAGGGGATCTTATAGAAAAAGTATTTGACCATCGCGGAGAGGGTAGCCCCAGCCTCCAATAGTCTTCCAAGGTGATCGAAGAAATCCACGATCAAGTATACGACCACGATGGACAGGAGGGTGACCACAAAGGTCTTTACAAAATAGTGTACGACGTAGCGGTCGAGGATGCTTCCAAGGGGCATAGATACCATTCGCTCCGCTTGCTTCGCGTTCAAATTAAGAGGCCCCCCTTTGCTTTGGAATAAGGCTCCGAATCAAATTCAAGGATATCCTCTGTAAGCCCCCCTCGAACAATGGTGGAGATTCTCTCAGGGCCTTGATAAAGAAATGGACGGCAACAAGGCCCACAAGGATGTTGGGTAGCCAAAGGGCGAGCAGGGGAGGGAGCATCTCCCTTTCCCCCAGGGCCTTCCCGGTGGTGAGCAGGGCGTAGTAGAGGAGCAGCCAAAAGAGACAGGAGACTAGCCCCCAAAAACGGCCCTGACGAGAGGGGGCCGGCATCAGCACCAGGGCCACACCGAGCAGGCTAAAGACCAGCGGGGCGAATGGGAAAGAAAATCTCTGATGGAGGTCCATGATCTCATTGATGGGGTTGAGGCCCTGGGCTTGTTTGCTCCGAATGGTTTCCCCCAGTTGCCAGAGTGACATCTCCGAGGGGTCTCGCTTTTGTTTTCTGATTAGATTGAAAGTCTCTGCGAGATCCAGATTGAAGTGATAAACGTTGAAGTGGGTTTGGCTAAAGCCAGATTGGTTTTTTTCCCTTTCATGGATGACGCCATCAAATAGCTTCAAGCTGAGGGTTGCGGTTTCCTCGTTGGATAAAAAAAGCGCGACTTTGCCAAAGATGACGGTTTCCCTTGTGGGATCCCGACGATCGACGATGAGCACCCCCTGGGAGGTGTTCCCAGGCGGGATCACTTTCTCGACGTAGATGAGGACATTAGGGAAGTCGCTGTTAAAGACATTTTCCTTTAGGGCCGTTGCCACACGACTTTTAGCGATGTTGTAGAGCTCTTTCTTCAGCTCGAGATTGGCCGCGGGTCGCACCAACGTTGTGATCAGTAGTGTGAGGAGAGAAACAAACAAGGCGACCATTGCGATGGGCCAAAGGATTTGAAAGGGGCTAATCCCGGAGGCCTTTAGGGCGAGGATCTCGTGATCATTGGATAGCCCGGCAAGACCTACAAGTATGCCCAGCAGGAGGGCCATGGGTACGGTCATCTCCAGGAAGGTGGGAAGGATTAGTGCGAAAAGCTTACCAATTTGGGACAGAGGAACCCCGCGGGTGACCAGGAGCTCGACGAGTTTTAAGATACGGGCCGTGAGTAGAATGAAGGTAAACGCCATGAGACCCAAGAAAAATGGCGGGAGGATCTCCGAGACCACATAAAAGCTAAGGGTCCGTTTCACAGTGTGTCAATGTTAACTGGTACGTCTTTCTTTGTAAAATACTGGGAAAAGGTGTTGGAAATTCTCAATTGAAATTTGGATTACGGAATCGGGGAAAAGACGACTCGCCCTGTGGAATGATGCCGTGAATGAAAAGATAACGCTTCTGTAGATAAGGATATTCCACGGGGCGAAAATCCTTGTTGAAGTCCCTCTGATGCAGAATCTAGCGGCAAAGCTTAGTCTTACGAAGAGGAGTATTGGGTGATCCGAGAGAAGGGCTTTGATTACCTATTTGGGGTCCATTCGGTAATGGAGAAACTGAAAGGTGCTCCTTTTGAGGTAGTCGAAGTCCTGATCGCTAAAGGACGTCGGCAGGGGCCCTTGAGGTCCATAGAAAAAGAAGCGAAGCGCCGGGGGGTGCCCGTCTTCTCTGTGGACGGCCTCGAGTTAAATCGGTTGGTTGGGGGGGGGAAACATCAGGGGGTAGTGGCAAAGGTGTTCTCATTCGCTTATTCCGACTTCGCCAGCCTTCTTGGAGGCCTGCCTCCGGGGGAGGACAAGTATCACTGGATTATGGCCTTGGACGGAGTAACCGATCCGCGTAATTTTGGTAGCCTGCTACGGACGGCAGAGGGGGTGGGAGTCCGGGATGTGATCATTCCCAAGGATCGCTCCGTCGGCGTGACCCCCATCGTTGTCAAGGCCTCTGCGGGGGCGGTTTCGTACGTTCAGACCTATCGAGTCATCAGCCTGCGACGGGCAATCTTGGACCTCAAGGAAAAGGGATATTTGGTCGTTGGGCTGGATGTGCAGGCAAAAGATAGTGTTTTTACAAGAGTTTATCCTGAAAGACTGGTGGTCCTATTGGGCAGTGAGGGCTCAGGAATTCGCCCCCTACTCCGAGGGGAGTGTGATTTTCTTGTCTCGATCCCTATGCTGGGGAGGGTCGAATCCCTCAATGTGGCGGTTTCGTCAGGTATATTCTGGTATGAATTACTGAGGCAAAGGTGTGGTGTCTGATGGTGCGGGCCGGGGGCAGACACCCAATAGGGTCCATTCGAGGATTTTTGCGAAAAATTTGCCCAGACTATTGACAACGATTCCCAAAGGTGATTAAAATTTAGGGTCACAAAGGGATAAGTGTGCAACATTCTTGTCATTTGTCCTAACGATAAAGGATTCTTCCCTGTTTATTATAGGGTGTTCTGCTTCTCCATGGCCTTTTTTTTAGGGCATGGCAGAGGAAAAGGCGCGGGTGCCATTTTTTCCTCAGCAGCTGGCGTAGCTCAACGGTAGAGCAGCTGATTTGTAATCAGCAGGTTGTAGGTTACAC
>JACZQL010000116.1 GCA_022545745.1 Deltaproteobacteria bacterium
CGTGTATCCGTGTTCCGACCAACTGTTTTCGTTACAATCCCCATAGACAACCTTAGCAGCTTCACCGGACGGTTTCGTTCAACGGGTTTTATCCAGAATGTGGTCGAACCTAACTGCTGTTACCACGACGATCTGCGCTCACATTCAGGATAAAACCTATCCGATATATTGCAATCCTGGGGCGGAGTCAGGCCGTCAACTTTGTCACATTTCGTATAAAATTTGCGATCAAGTCTAACTGAAAGGTCCTTTAGTTTACTTCCGTTAACCAGCGACTTGACCCCTTCTCTTAATCATGTCGGTAAATGCCCCGACACTCACTGCTCCGCCGGGACGTCTTACTGTCGCATTCTGGATAAAACCTGTACGTTTAATTGCATCCGATGCCCGATTTGCTGACTTCGATCCTCTTCGCCACTAATGAACGGTTACCGAAGTGACATTTCTTGGTGCTTTTTCCGCTTTTTGTCATCCCGTCTCCTCAAATAAGGATCTTGATCCCCTCGTCCCGCTTTGAAAACTCCTTGATCCACCAGTAGTTGCATGATTTGTCTGGATCATTTTCAGCTTGGCATATTTTTAGCCTCTGGTTACTTTCAAGGGCGTGACTAGTCCAGAGGAAAGCCGGCAATAGGGATCGTACAAGGCGAGAGGGAGGTCTTAGGTTATGGCGAAGGTTAAGTTTACTCATCCGAGCTGAGAGGAGCGACTTCGCTTGCCGATCAAAAGAAAGACAGATGATGGATAAAATCAACCATTCTAACTCGCTCCCTCAAACTGTCCAACCCAAGGAGGTCAGTCCAGTGGGTGTTCGTATCAGTTGTTGCCCAAATGAAGTTTGATACTAGGAAGGATTCGATGTCTGCCGCTGAGAACGAGCTCGAAACGTTCAAGTCGGCTGACAACACAACAGAGCTTCAGCCGAACCCTGACGAAGCTGTGAGGACAGCCGGTAGCAAGCGCAAACCCATAACCCGTAAAACGCATCTGTTCGTGACCATATGTCACTGGAGCATGGTCATCCTTATCGCCCTCAACCTCGCCTCGGGGATGCGGCTTGGCTGGGGCAATATTGAGAGCCGTCTTGGCGGGGGAAGCAATGGAACTTGGTCGGCCATACTTGGAGCCATTGCCCCGAAGGGCGCCCTACTGGGCGTCAATTTGATCACGTTACATGTCACTTTGGCCTTCTTCATGTTCGCCGTTATTGGCGTTTACATTGTCTACCTGTTTTGGTCTCGTGCCTCGCACCGCATGCGGCTAACTTCTCATGACCTCAGGAAGCTGCGCACTGGGATGAAAGCAAAAAACTTCTGGCGTAACAAGGCCGCACTGTGGTCGGCAAACCTGCTGGTTTACTGGGTGTCCTTTCTCTTCCTTTCTGTGCTGATTGTCACGGGGGCGATGCTCTACTGGTTGGAGTGGAGCCCGTTGGATTGGGCCCCGTTTAGATTGCTCGGGGGCTACCCCAGTGTGCGGTTGCTGCATGGGATCGTCGCCTACCTTTTCGTGCCATATATCATCCTCCACTCGGTTTTGCAGTGGTTTTTCGGGAACTTCTGGTCGATCTTTAAAGCGCAACTGTATCGCCCCCATATTCGTGCCGGTGTAATCGGCTTGGTTATTGGCCTCCCCTTGGCTGGAGGGCTTTTCGCCTGGAATGAAAATCTCATGACTCTGACGGCCACACGCATCCATGGAGATCTTCAGGCCCCGGTCCTCGATGGCGACTCGAGCGATCCCGTCTGGAGTCGTGCCAAGGCGGTAACGATCCGTACGGTCAAGGGAGTCAACAATCCGGAGGGCCATGTGGATGTGCTGGTCAAGGCCGCACACGACGGCCACCAGATTTACTTCCTGTTCCAGTGGAAAGATCCCGATGTCAGCTACAAGCGCTTTCCGCTCCGCAAAACCTTGGACGGCTGGGAGGTCTTGAACACTGCATACGAGCGCTGGGACGAAAATGCCTATTACGAAGACAAGCTGGCGATGTATATCACCGACGTGCCCAGGGGCAGTTGTGCCGCGGCCTGCCACGTTGGGGTTGGTCCTCACAGCGACAACGGCGACAAACATGGCGTCCATTTCACCAACGGTGAGATTGGAGACGTATGGCACTGGAAATCCGTCCGGACCAATCACATGGGTGTGCACAACGGCGAACCCGGCTATATGGATGACCAGTACTTCGGCCCAGCCGAGCCGCCTTCCGCCTCCAACGGAAAAAAACGATATACAGCCGGTTATTATCCGGATCCCAAAACTGGCGGTGGCTACCGTTACAACTTCGTGAAGCTGAACCCTGACAAATCCCTGGCCGAGACCTTTGTGCAGCCCGTTATGTTACCGCCCACGCTCAACATCGAAATAAACCCCGACCCATCGACTTCTGAGCACGGGGTAACTTGGTGGATTCGCACATCGGAGGGAATTCCGTATAGCGAAGAGATGGATACATATTCGGTAGGTACGCTCCTACCGAACATATTGATCGAGCCCTTCCAGGGCGACCGTGGAGACATCAGGGCTAAGGGGGCATGGCGCCAGGGGTGGTGGACCCTAGAGGCCCGGCGCGTCCTGGACACAGGGAGCGAATATGACGTCGCCATCACGTTGGATAAACCGGTGTACATCTCGGTTGCGCCCTTCAACCGAACGCAGACCCGACACGGCGAACACATCAGGCCGGTAAAGCTGGTATTGCAAAAATGAGCTTGCGAGCGAAATGGAATTGCCCCACTAAGGTCCTGGCTAGTCGAGCGTCTCACCTAGTGTCGGTCTGGAGTCAAGAGGTTCAAAGGAGGTAAGTTCTTATGAAAAACTTTATCTACGTCCTCATCATGGGCGTCGTGTTCGTGACGATAGCCGGTTGTGCGCAGATATCACCACAACCAGAGAAATTTGAAATCGTCACCATCCCTGGCTCAGGTGACAGTCAAGATTTGTTGCGCGAACTTGCTCGAAGCTATAGGGCTCAATATCCCGACCGTGATGTAGTGATTCCGGATTCAGTTAGCACGGACGGAGGCATCAAAGCCGTAGGCACGGCAGCATCGCTCATTGCTCGCGTGGCCCGCCTGCCCAACTCCAAAGAAAGGGCCCAATACGGTGAATTCAAGTATCTGCAATTTGCCCGCGTGCCCGTGGTGTTTGTTGTGAGTCCGGACGCGGGCGTGAGCGATCTGAGCGAACAGCAGATTTGTGATATTTTTAGTGGCCGCATCACCAACTGGAAAGAAGTGGGTGGTCATCATTTACCCATTGCCGTGCAATCACGTCCCGACTCTGGATCCAATATGCTGGAGATCCGCAAAAAAATCGCCTGCTTTGCCGATTTACAGATCACGCCTCGCGCAGATTACAACTTCAGAAATGCTCATCTTGTGGAATCCATGAAAATATCTTCGGGAGCAATCGGGTTTATGCCGCTCAGCGAAGTCAAACTGAATGACTTTACAACCGTGACCCTAGATGGAGTTGCGCCCGTCAGGTCGAATTACAAGCTCGGTATTGGCCTGGGATTTGTCTATAAAAAGCCGTTCTCTTCCAGCATTCAGGCATTCGTCGACTACCTGAAAATCGATCCTGCTCGGGAAATTATGCGTCAAATGGGGAATATTCCTGATTGGCGAAACGCCTCATCAAGCCATCGAGAGGCTCATTTGAAATCACCAAGCAAATAAGGAAGAAGGAGTATACGTTATGCATTCAAATTCTAGTATGATTACCAAGACATTGGGGATACTGATAACTGGACTTCTCAGTCTCTCTTTTCCCGCTCATGCCGGGCAACAGATGGAGAAGTCTGAGCTTATCTCCGCGTTGAAAAAGGGGGGATATGTCATTTACCTCCGTCATGCGGCAACGAATACTAATACCGCCGATACCAAACGCGACGACCTGAATGATTGGACCAAACAGCGCAATCTTTCCGAACTCGGACGGTACCAGTCGGTTGCTATAGGACAAGCCTTTGACGCGCTTGGTATTCCCGTGTCTGAGGTCATCACGAGTCCGTACTGTCGATGTGTCGAGACCGCCAAGTTGGCTTTTGGTAAGGCGAGGGTATCCAACGACCTTGCGTTCTCGATCGGGACAAAAGAGCAAGAGGCCAAGCGTCTAGCTCAAGCTCTCAGAAAAATGCTCGGGACCCGGCCACCTGCCGATACCAATACCGTGTTGGTAGCGCACACGGCGAATCTCAAGGAGGCAGCTCAAATATGGCCGAAGCCCGAGGGCGTTGCCTTCATATTCAAACCGTTGGGCAACAATACTTTTGAGATGGTCAGCAGAATCGAACCACAGCAATGGCCTGAATTGGCAGAGAAAATGGGTGTGCCCATCGCACCAAACCAGCAGATGTCGCCACTGCCCGATAGAGCCCTGTTGTGCGGGAGACAAGATGCAAGCATACATTAGAGACGCATGGGTGCACGGGACCCAGGGCATGCGCCTGAGAGGGCACGTGCTGAGGAGGTAACACACGTGATCTACAGCATTGTGCGCTCCCCGGGCGGAACTGAACATCTAAGAGGGCACGGAGCAACACTCCGTATGCATGCCACTCTTGAGAAGGTCTGAGCCGGAATTGTGGGCTTCCAGTTCATCAAACGTGCCTCTATACGAACCAAATTTATCCTCCTTCCGCTGATTGCGGGTTTTTTTCTCCTTATACTATTATTCTTTTTTATCAACCTCCTACATTACGAAAACCGAGTACTAACACATATTGAACAAGAGAATCTCACAAGGGTGGATACGTTATTGAATTTATTCGCCAGGCTTTCACGAAACCATGCTCAAATTTTTTCCTTGCTCGTATCAACCGTTGGTCAAAGGGATGAAGAGCAAATTTATTTGGAGGGAAAACCCAGGTTATACTTAATTCATAGGATAGAATACGAACTTAAATCGCTAAGAGATCGTTATAAGTTTAACGACAAGGAAGAACGACGTATAGGTCAACTGCTAGCTAGACTTGCGGAATACAAATCCCAATCTATATCTGCAATAGAAATGACCTCGGTGGATTTAGGTGTTGCCAGTAAGTATATGAGGAAGGCTAATGGTGAATATATTAATGTGAATAACAACTTCTTGGGTTTATTGGAGATAACCAAGGAAAACACTTTACGTTTCATAAAGCACTCTAGACAACAATTCGTGAGAAGAACTGCAATAGTTGTTATTGTCACGTCGATTGCCATGACCCTACTCATTGCTATAAGCATTCATGTATCGAATATCCTGTCTGGACAAATCAAGGACCAAATTGCTGTTATGAGCCGGTTAGCGGGTGGTGAGAAAGACACCCAGGTACCTGTCTCCGACCGGGAGGACGAGATAGGCGATCTAGGGCGAGGCATCCGGGCTTTTAAAGAGAGTTTGCTTGAGCAAGAAAAGTCAAGGCGGGCGGAAGAGGCCATGCGTGCCAAGAGCGAGTTTCTGGCCAATATGTCGCACGAGCTGCGCACGCCGCTGCACGGTATTCTCAGCTTCACGCGTTTCGGCATTAAGAATACTAGTAAAGCTGGACCACAGAAACTGCTCGGCTACTTCCAGAAGATCAACGAGAGTGGAAATATACTCCTTGCACTGCTTAATGATCTACTTGATTTGGCCAAGCTGGAGTCGGGCAAAACGCCATTTGAGTTCCGGCGTGTGGATATCTGCCTGCTGCTGGCAAAAGTTTCAGATGAGTTCAACTCGCTTCTGGCCGAACGAAGGCTCACGGTTCATTTCA
>JACZQL010000117.1 GCA_022545745.1 Deltaproteobacteria bacterium
GATAACTGATAGCTGGTTTCCTGAAGTCGTTCTGTTGGAGATTAGATAGGCGAGAACTAAAGGGAGGAGATTGTCATGGAAATGGAGGAATTAAATAAGTGGTTGAAGGAAAGAAACCTGAACGGCCACTGGAATCGACAGCACCGCGCTGCACCTATCAAACCCTATTTGTGGAAATGGTCTGAAATCTACGAGGGGCTGCAAACGGCGGCAGAGGTGGTCCCCATGGATCAAACCGGGAGACGGACGATCCAGCTGAGGAATCCCAGCATGGAGGGAGGGATGAGCAATACCATTCACCTCTCTATCCAGCTGGTGAAGCCCGGGGAGATTGCCACGGCCCATCGCCATACGGCGGCGGCGATTCGTTACGTTCTAAAAGGATCACCTAAAGGCTTTACGATCGTCGATGGCGAGCGATTCCCTATGGAGGAGGGGGACCTCATCACGACCCCTAACTGGACCTGGCACGACCACTTCAACGGCTCGGACGAGCCTATCATCTGGCTCGATGGCCTGGATGTGCGGCTTGTGAGTTATATGGGAGGGATGTTTGGCGAACCCTATAAACAGGATCGACAGCCCGTGGAGAAGCCGGACGGATATTCAACCAAGACGTTGGGTTATGCCCGGCCAAGCTGGATCAAAAACGAATACGTTTCCCCCCCGTTTCGTTACCGTTGGGACGAGACCTATCCAACCCTTATGACCCTCAAAGAGGGTGAAGGCGACCCCTTCGATGGGATTCGGTTGCAGTACGTTAACCCCTTCAATGGGGGCCCGACTTTACCCACTTTTTCTTGTGAGATCCAGCTCCTCAGACCCAATGAGAAGACCCGATCTCACCGGCATACGAGCACGACTGTTTACCAGGCCTTCCGTGGTCGGGGTGCGACTGTGGTTAACGACGAGAGGTTAGAGTGGGAAGAGGGAGATATTTTCATGGTGCCCCCATGGAGCTGGCACGAACATGAGAACCGGCGGGACGAAGACAGTCTCCTTTTTTCCATCGCCGACTGGCCATCCATGGTTTCGCTGGGCCTTTATCGGGAGGAAAAGCGGTAAAAATACTTGGACCGTTGTGAGGTCCGATCTGAAGGAAATTCCGTGAGATTCTATTTTTGCGGAGGTGAAAAGTGAGTCTTTGGCCAAAAGTGCGTACGCAGTTGAATGAAATGGTTAACGAGCAGTTTGAGACGCCTGAATTTCGGCTGCTCTTTTCAGTTCCGCTTAACCCTGCTCGTTTGGAGATTCACAATGTGCACATGACACACTATTCGAACAATCGTCGAGACTGCTGGGCTGCGGTGCAATCCAAGGCGCCGCTGGATGTGAAGCGGGCCATCTGGGAACACGAAAAGGAGGAACTGATCTTCGATACGAGATTGGGCAAGGCCCACGTGACAGAGGCTGATCTGGAAGCCAATGACGAATCCAAGCTCTCGCCGGGTGCGAGGGCGTTGTTCTATGCATGGCTGCACTGCGCCCGTGAGAAACCCTGGCTGGAAGGGCTGGTTTATTCGCATATTTTGGAGCGCAGGAACAATGGGCAAGTTGTTCGTGGCGGTGGGCTCATGGAACGGTGGGTCAAGAAGCGGGTAGCAGAGCTCGGGGGACCAGAGCGCACTGTTGATTCCTGGACACGGGTGCACGCAGTGGCCGATATCGAACATTCAGATATTTTTGAGCCAATTTTTGCGCGGTATGTGACTGATGAAACGAGTGCGAAGAGCGTGTTGCGTGCCACAGAGGACGGTCTGGTCCTGGACCGGGCATTTCGCGGCGCCATTGCTACAGCGATGCTTGCAATCGAAGGACCAGCCTTACCTTAGCCTTGTGTGATTGAAGGAGGAGCGACGGAATGGCAAAACCGAATATGAAACCCGGGAAGTCCCTGAAACCCCACAAGCACCTCTTTGAGGAGAGTATCTATATCCTCAAGGGCCAGGGGGCAACTTCGGTTTGGCTGGATGAGCATAAGAAACAGAGCTTTGAGTGGCATGAGGGAAGCTTCTTTGCGATTCCGATGAACGCCTGGCATCAACATTTCAATGTATCCGGCAGTGAACCGGTCCGATTCGTGGCCATGACAAGCGCCCCCCGGGTGCTCGACACCTTCAACAACCATGAATTTGTCTTCGACAACCCGTTCGTGTTTCGGGATCGATTCACCGGGGAAGAAAACTACTTTCAGACGAAGGATCGGATTACCAACAAGTCTCGCTGGGAGACAAACTTTGTGCCGGACGTGAAGGGTTGCACCATGGTTGGTGGCGGAGAAACGAGGGGGAAGGGGACCAAGAGCACGGTCTTTTGTTTGGTCAGCAATACCATCAAGTCCCACAGTTCTTCCTGGCCTGTGGGGACATACAAGAAGGCCCATCGGCACGGTCCGGGGATTCACATCGTAATTCTGCGCGGGCAGGGCTACTCCCTCATGTGGCTGGAGGGAAAGCCTGTGGAGCGGATCGATTGGGGCCCGGGGAGCATGTTTGTTCCTCCCGAGGCGTGGTTCCATGAGCATTTTAATACCGGCAATGAACCGGTGCTATTTTTGGCCATCGGTTGGGGGAGCGATAAGCCCAAGGCTGGTGGTAAGGCCTACGTCTACAAGAGTGTCAAAGAGGGCGGTGACCAGATCGAATATGAGGATGAGGATCCCAATATGCATCCGGAATTTGAGGCGGCACTGGCAAAGGTAGGGGCGAAGTGCCAGATGCCGTATCACCCCTTGTGCACGCAAAAGTAATCCATTACTTGCAATGATAAAGGAGACTTTGAAAATGGCTGAAAGCACCAAAGGGAATATTACGGTTCGGGGGGTTTACCGATCCCATTCTCACCTCCCGATATGGGAGGTCATCGAAAAGGCTCACATCTGGGAGCAGGTCGGCATTGAGCCGACCCAAATGGAGTATTGTGAGAGTCCTCCGGTTGCAGAGGCTGCCTTGTTTGATGGCTCCATCGACTTTATCTCTGGCAATCATCTCACCCCTTATGTCCTCGTGGCCGAGGGGAAGCCCATTGTGTCCATCGCTTCACCGGTCAATGCCACAAGGGCCACAATTACTTCAACGCAACCCATCAAGTCAGTCCTGGATTTGCGAGGTAAGCGAGTGGCCGATACTCCTCTAGAGGGGAGGGATGGGGGTTTTCATCACGGGCGAGGCAATCACATGATGTATATCGTAAGGGCTGGCATGCGCCTGGATGAGATCAAGTGGGTAGATGTCGAAGGTAGAGCGCAGCAGCTCGAGGATGCGGGCGGGAAAAGCCGATGCAGCCTTTGCCTGGGCTAGCGAGGAGACCTCCAAAGAATCAGGGTTTCACACCATCACCCTCGACCCTCTTCCCATGATCAATGGTCCCACCATAACCACCTCCCTGACGACACTGGAAAAAAAGGCTGGCCTGGGTGAGCGCCTGGTCAAGGCGCAGGTGTTGGGGATCCACTATGCGCGGAGCAACCGTGAAAAGACGGAACGCATTTTAGAGGACCTGAACAAGCGGACGGGCAGATCTTATAAATATGATAGCTTGGCCCGAATGCCCATTAAGCCGTATCCAGATCCTCAGGCCATCATCAATGCCTATGAGCTCGGTTGCATGAAGTCTCCGAAGGCGAAGGAGCTTAGCCCCTTGGCCCTGTGGGACCTCCACTACCTCAGGATGCTGGATCATTCGGGGTTTATTGACCGGCTTTACAAGGGAGCAGGGTTGTAGAGTTACGGCCGCAATCACATAGTTAAGGGAGGCGAGCTATGAAACGATGGCTATTGTCAATTTTGGCTCTGGGTTTCTTGTTTGGCTCGGCCTTTCCGCTGCAAGGCGCCTCGGATAATCCGAAGAGCGGGGGCACCCTCACGATGGCGATCAAAAGGCGAATGAATCTCATGAATCCCATGGTGAGCACGAGATCAACGGAAAAGATGATCCGAGATTTGATGTTCGAGCCGCTCCTGGGCATGGACCTTGAGGGAAACATCCAACCCAATTTAGCAATGTCATGGGAGGTTTCCAGTGACAGGAAGCTCTATACCTTCCACCTCCGCAAGGGGGTGAAGTTTCATGACGGGCGGGAGATGAGCGCTTCGGACATCAAGTTTTCCATGGATTACACCATGAATCCAAAGAATGGCGCCTATGGACTACGGGACCTGAAGGCCGTTAAAATGGTGGAGGCACCTGACAAGTATACCCTACAGGTCCATTTGAAAAGGGTCAGCGCTCCGTTTCTTGCGTCTCTCACGAGCATTCGGGCCTTCTCAGTGATTCCTAAAGAGTCTCTTCAGGAGGGAGTGAGACAGCCTACCGGTTTCCCACCGGGGACAGGGCCCTTCAAGTTTGTAGAGTGGAAACCCCAACAACGCATTGTCTTTGCAAGGTTCAACGACTATTGGGGGCATAAGGCCTTCATAGATAAGCTCGTTATCCGGCCGATTCTAGATGCAACCGTTCGGTTTACCGCCTTGCGGGCGGGCGATGTGAACATGATAGAGATCTCCCCTTATGAATGGGTGAAAAGGGTTCTGGACGGCAAGGTCAAGGGGATCAAGGCCGTGCCGGCCACTCACGCTTCTTTCCGCCGGGTCACCTTCAACGCGGCCTCTCCGCCCTTCGATAATAAAAAGCTCAGAGAAGCCGTGGCTCACGCCATCAACAGGCAGGAGATCTTGGCGGCCGCCTATTTGGGGTTTGGGGAGGCCACCAGCCAGCGGTATCCCAAGGGTCATCTATGGTACGGGGAAGGCGTCCTACCGCGATCCCATGACGTGAATCAGGCCAAGGCCCTGGTAAAAGAATCTGGTTACGAGGGAGGAACCCTGAATTTGATGGTCAGCGCGGGCATCTATAACGAGGCCGTTGCAGTGGCAGTTCAATCGCAGCTCAGAAAGATTGGATTGAAGGTTAGGCTCCAAGTGGTAGAGCGGGGTAGCGGGCTCACCATGCGACGTACAGGGACCTTCCATTTCAGGACGGGTGGCGGTCGGATCAATCCCGACCCCATTACAGCCTTAGTGAGTTTTGCCTGTGAACCGAACTTGAAAAAACGAATTCGGAATGAATCGGGCTACTGTAACAAGGAGGTGGATGCGCTCATCAAGAAGTTGGCGACTGAGTTGGATCGGGAAAAACGGAAATGGATCGTCAAACAGATTCTCACTCAATTGACCGAAGACGTTCCTTCAGTGGCCATTGGGTTTGCACCGGAGTTTTTTACCATGCGCGAGTACGTCAAGGGATTTCAAACGGACAGTAACGGCAGTTTCCGGTGGTGGGGTGGTGGTTTACACCATGTTTGGCTGGAAAAATAATTCAATACTCACCTTAAGGAGGGGAATCGTTATGAGAAGGTCATTAATGATAGGTCTGTTTCTTAGCTTGTCGTTTGGCCTAGCGCTGCCGGTGGAAAGCGCCTCGGAAAAACCGAAGCGCGGCGGCACGGTGAAACTGGCCATCCGGAGGGGCCCGTCGGTGATGAACCCCTTAGTGAGTACCCGGTCATCGGACGCGAGGATTCGCGACCTCATGTATGAATCCCTTCTCGGCACCGACGCGAAAGGGAATATTCAACCCAATCTGGCGGTATCGTGGAAAATCTCACCTGACGGTAAGCTCATTACCTTCAAGCTTCGCCAGGGCGTGAAATTTCACAACGGTCGGGAAATGATTGCGATCGATGTGAAGTTTGCCATTGACTACACCTTGAACCCGAAGAATGGGGCCTACGGATTATC
>JACZQL010000118.1 GCA_022545745.1 Deltaproteobacteria bacterium
ATCTAGACAGTCATTGGCTCTGTTAATTTTAGGTTTCTTTGGGAAGGGCTAGGGGGCGGCTCGCCGCTTTCTGGGTTGCGCCAGGCTTGCGGAGACGGTTGTTGCTAGGAGTCCTTCCCCTGAGCTGCCGCACGGGGATACGAGAGAAGTGCGCTCGGACTTCGGATGCCTAGCAGAGGCCTATGTTCACGGGGTGCTGGCTACCGCATTCGGAGACAGATACTCGCCGCTAGATGCGTCAATGAGGGGAGCGAAAGGCTTGGGAGAACTGGCGGATGGTGTGATCTGGTACCCAGAGGGCTTCATAGTGGTTGAATGCAAGGCAGTCAGGGTAAAGGAGGCAGATCGGTATATTCCCCGGACGGACGATGCCTACTTCAAGGAGCTCTCTGAGCGCGGAAAGCTAGCGAAGGCCGTGAACCAGATCGATGCCACCATCGAGGCAGTTCGCCGTGAGCAACGAATAATCGTCAGCCATTTTTCAGAGACTCATTTCCAGACCGTGACCAGCTGACCCTGTCGCGCCACCCAAAAAGTTCTATTCTTTCTCTTTCACTATATTCCGGATACATGGACTCAATGGCCTCGTAGAAGGCATCTGGTTTTTACTATGTTCGGCCCGACGTGATTTCTATCCCGTGGGCCTTGATCGTGTAGAGTTTCCGTCGACACTCTTTCTCTAACGGCTTGACTTGCTGAGTAACCGCCGGCTGTGTTAGGCGCAGCTTCTTTGCCGCCTTGGTGATGCTCCGGCACTCTGCCACCGTGATCCAGATTTTCAGTTGATGTAGGGTCATTTCTCTAACCTCTCTTCTCCCAGACGGCGCCCACACCTCTCTTGGGAAAAAAGAAATGCGGAGCCAGCTAAACCAGCTCCGCACTCTTGCCGCTTCCTTGCCTTGCCTTGCTCCCTCATTTCACTTTTCTAAATCTCCGGGTGATTTTGCGGGACGCCTATATTTCTGGACAATCTTCCGGGACGGGTCCATTTGGTGGATGTGGCACCTTTCACCTTGGCCCAGGACGCTTTTTGGCTGTTGCTCATAGCATGGGCAACATTTCGCTTCCGATGTCCTCTGTGAAGGTTTATCCGCTTCATACATGCAAAGGTGTCCACATGCACAGATAAAAACTTCACGATAGCGAGTGTCCATGCCACTCTTTCTGTTTCTGATGTCGTGTACGGTATTCCTTAAATTCAGCCCACCAAAGTCTCAACCGTAGGGAGAAACTTTTGCCAATTCCATTCCATGATCTCAACCGGGGGGGCTATCTTAGTACCCCCCCCTGGCGAGAGTCAACGCTAGATACTATGGGCTGCCCTGGCTGTTGGTCGTTTGGCCTGTTTTCGCTGCCTCTCTTTTAGCCAGCTTTTGTTGCAGGCGTTGGACGAGCTTGTGGAGACCTTTTTTTTGTGCGTCAGTGCCAAACCTCAAAATGCCCTCGGCTTTCCATAGGATGTGTTCCTCTGTTTTTGTGCGTTTTCTCTTTCGCAGTTCCATCGTGCCTCTCGTTTTCCCAAATCGGTCGTTGACGACCGTTTTGCCTACACATAGCCAATTTAGGAATGTAAGTTCCTAGTTTCTTTATCGACACACGGGACTTTTTTCTTTGGACCGGAGGAGCGCGAGGGTGTATGGTGAGCGTGGAAGGATGAACGGAACCTAGGATTTCTGTCCTTTCTGGACTCTTTCGTCTGGGCAGTATTACAATACACTGAAAAGTTCAATTCATTAAAAAATGATGGTCTTTGAGTCAATCTTAGGCATAGGGTTTCACTCGAAGGTTACATTTGTGATTTACGCTAATACCATCGCCAGGCACAAACGTACCACATCTTGGGTGCAAAGCGTTTTATTACGCCGGATCCTGAAGGCAACAGGGCTAGGAAAGGCAGTTTGCTTAGAAGCATTGCCACAGTGATCCGCGGGTCCAACCACTCTTGGTAGGGTTGTCCGACTCATATCTGCAAGCTTTGCCCTTTCTGTCTGGCGTCAAGAAAGCTGTCTCTTACGTGGCACTACAGATGATTAAAAACACTCCCAGTGATCGAAAAGAACCCAACCTTTTCCTGGAGCAGGAGGAGGAGTCCCCAGATATCGACTTGCGCGCACACCCTAATGAAGAAAACTGGGACCCTGAACAACTGCTTATCCTAGAAAGCAAGACTGTGGAAGTTTCGGATAGGGAAGAGGCGGTCACTGACTTCGAGAACGATCCCTCAGGTAAGGCAAATAACCCCGTTTTTATTTATCTACAACAATTAAGATCAGTCCCGCTCCTGAGCCATGGAGAAGAAGTAAAATTAGCCCAAGAGATCGAGGAGTGTGAGGCACAGATCGCCGGAGCGGCCCTATCTTCTCTTTTCGCTCTCCGTTGGACGCTCGGTCTCGGCAAAATGATTGCTGCGGGGTCGGTGAACGTGCTTGATGTGGTCAAGGATACTGGCGAGACATCGGCAGACGTCTTGGCACGTGAAAAAATCCTGAAAACTCGCTTTCGGACGCAAACGAGAAAACTCGAATATCGAGCCAGGACTTATGAAGGCATGATGAGACGCCTGGACAAGCAAATGAGCGAACGGGGTCGAAAGCAGCTCGATGTAAAAATCCTCCGGCAGAGGGAAAAAATTGCTACCCTTATTAAGTCTCTGCAACTTAATCGCGACCAGATCGAAAAGATTATTGGTAGGCATAAACAAACCTACGAGAGGATCAGAGAACTGGAACCACAAACTCGAGGAAGGGCAAAAAGGGCAGCGATTCGAACCATCGAGAAAGAAATAGGAATGCCTGCTCAGGAAATTGGTTGGAGGGTCGGAACCATCTTTGAGAAGAAAGCCCAAGTTGCTCTGGCGAAGAATCACTTCGCCGAAGCCAATCTCCGTCTGGTAGTAGTCATTGCGAAAAAGTATTGCGGTCGAGGGCTCCACTTTCTCGACCTGATCCAGGAAGGTAACATCGGACTCATGAGGGCCGTGGAGAAGTTCAATTGGCGGCTAGGATTTAGATTTTCAACCTATGCAAGCTGGTGGATACGCCAGGCCATCACCCGGGCCCTTTCAGATCACTCCCGCACCATCCGTATCCCGGTCCATATGGTTGAAATGGCTAACAAATTTACCCAAGCCGCACTTTGCCTCAACGGCCAACTTGGCCGGCGGCCCGCTCTGGAGGAGATTGCTGCTGAAATGGCCATACCCGTTAAACAGGTGCAGATAATCTTCAACCTGGTAAAAGAACCGGTTTCTCTCGAAGCGCCCATCTACGATGAAGCAGAGAGCTGTCTCGGGGACCTCATCAGGGATGAGCATTCTCCCGACCCTGAGAAAGCGGTTATAGATCTTAGCCTTCAGGAGGAGACACAACGAATCTTGACAACCCTTAGCCCTAGGGAGGAGAAGATAATCCGCATGCGATTTGGGATCAGAGAAAAATCGGATTATACGCTAGAGGAGACGGGGAAGGTTTTTGGCGTCACCCGGGAAAGAATTCGCCAAATTGAAGCCACAGCCCTAAGAAAGCTCCGCGACTCGCAGAGAATTGCCACCCTTAAGGCCGGCATGGCAACGAACACGTAGGGTCACGGGTCAAGCCTTGCAGCTTAAGGAGAGTATATGGGAAATGAACGTTCCGGCTTCCTCAGTGAGGTTAAGAATGACAAATTGTGTTTCTTTTAGCCCCAATGACTTCCTGGCCGGACCCCTGAGCTTAAACGATTCGAGGGCTTTTTTAATTTCAATTTAGCGAGGGCGACATGTCGAAGAGAATAGAGCAAGTCAATCTGCAAGACGGAACACTGATTCGGCACAACGTGGTAGGATACGAAGGACGGATTGACGGCACAACTGAGATTAAGCCCTGCTTCACCGCGGCAGGAGAGTTATTGGTCAAGCCCGACACCAAACAGATATTTCAATATCGTGTGGCTGTCGCGGGCGAGTCCATGAGGCGGATCGCGCCAGCCGAGGATTTGGAAATCCTGGAAGGGGTTGTGAAGGTCGTTTGCTCACGTTGTCATTCCTCTTTCAACAGCAAGCCTGGCCTCAAAGACAAACCGGGTGGTCACTGTCAATGCGGCGCATGGATTTGTCCGTCCTGCTTAGCTTGCCGGAGTGCGGGAATGGAAGCTGCTAAGGACGGGCAGTCTTCGTGCTTAAAGGAACGAAAGCGTCTACTCAAAAAGCTAGCCGCCCAGAAAAAAAGAAGAGGTGGTTGACACGGAGACAGAAACAACATAAGGTTAAGATCCTACTTCAGTAAAGGGCCTTCTGAAAGAGGACAACACAATAGATGAAGGCCTAAATCAGTCTCTCCTTGCGAAACGATATCTAAAGGACAATCCGACCAGGGCGTGGTTTCAGTTACTATGTTCCCCATGTTCTGCTCCCATTAGCAGTCAATTTCTCAGGGTCAAAGACACTAACATTCTCTCTTTAAGGAGGAGAACATGAGTAATAAATTGTATGTTGGCGGCTTGCCATATTCGGCAACGGAAGGGCAGCTGCAGGAGAAATTTGCGGCACACGGGACCGTAGAATCGACCAGAGTAATTACGGATAAATTTACCGGCCAGTCCCGGGGTTTCGGATTCGTCGAGATGAGCTCCGGGGGTGAGGCGCAAAAGGCCATTGATGGCCTGAACGGCACCCAGATGGATGGACGTACCCTGGTCGTTAATGAGGCGAAACCCATGGCAAAGCGCGACAATGATGGGGGAGGTCGTGGAGATAGAAGCGGCGGGCGTAATCGCTGGTAGTTTTCTTGTTCCTTAGTAACTAAAAGGAGGGGCAACAGGTCGGATTGCCCCTTTTTTTATATGAGACGGTTCAGGACGTATGGCCACAATTAATATGAAAAAAGATAATTAATTTCAAGGATCGGTCTCAAAAGTCAACACGACATTTCTCAAACCTTGAGGATCAGCGTGGGAATTGCGATCTTTGGAGGAGGTTGAGTGCGATTTGATTCAAGCAATTTGGCCGTGACAGACAGAGGCCGATAATTGTAGAGGGATCCCGAGATTGGATTGTTTTCTCCTTCAATATAGTACTACAAGACGCGTTTAAATAGCTCTTTAATTGAGTCCTGGGGGTCTAATACCGAGCAAACCCACGCCCAGAGCGGGTTCCAGCCCATTTAAAATTGACTCATTATCGCCCCTGAAGAAGTGCCGCTTAAATGACACCTTTTAAAAGGTCAGTGTTCCATCCCGGTCATCGGTAGGAGCATGGAAGCCTCCAGGGATGCCCGTTTTAGGCCAGGACAACGGAATAGATCGCTGTCTGAGCAACATAAGTCCTCAGGTAAGGGTAAAGTAGCCCGAAGCCTTTTTTGCGCCTCGCAGGTCCGCACTGGGACTACATCTCCGAGGGGTACTTTGGCAGGTTCTTGAGCCTCTGGATGTCGGAATAAAACCTTAGGCTGATCTATGAGGGTCCAGCCCTGGAAACCCTGAAAAAATTTCAGCGATGGGTCCTCACGTAAGACCAAAAAAATTTCTCGTACCTCCTGCCATACCTGAATGTGAGAGCGGGACCGGACCCCGATGACCCCCCCCCTATGCAGAGAGAGAGGGCGGTCAAGCCTCTCTTGCACCCTCCACAGCAAGTAAAAGGCTCGCGCAATTTACTAACAAGCCCCTTTCCATGTGGTAGCAGCACGGTAGCAGGGGCTTCTAAGTGGTCCTTTTTGTACGGCTTTTAGGTGGCCTCAAGTCAACGAGACTGTA
>JACZQL010000119.1 GCA_022545745.1 Deltaproteobacteria bacterium
GAATTCGAGACCCACAGGTAGGTGGCCCTGGGCTTTTTAAAAAGCCTTCTACGCCTAATAGCCCCCGTTTTTCATTTCAGTGTCGTGAGAATATGTGGCTATTGCCGAAGCTTGTGGGGCCAAGCATAGAAGAGGTAAATACAGTTGAGCTTGGTGACTGAATGGAAGGGAATCCTCTTTTGGGGGACGAAGGTGTTGTGATGAACGTGATCATTGAATCGTACATGCCGTGCCAGAATATTATGGAGGTTATAACGCCATGCATCAAAGACGGGATCATACCCTAGGAAACCTCATTCTCGTTTTTTGTGGACTTATCTTATCGGCAGGTCCCTGCTTAGGAGCCGAACAGCGTATCGAGGCTCAGCTCACGACAGCCCCTGCCGTTCCTCCCGCAACCGGCCGGTCCACTCCCGCCCATGTCATTGTTGAGCTTGAAGCCAAGGAATTTGTGGGTACGCTTGAACGAGCTGATATTGGAGCCGATGAATTACCCGAAACCTTTCTTCCCGAGCCAGAACGCCTGCTCCACGATGTCAAGTATCGGTATTGGAGTTTTAACGGGACCGTGCCTGGCCCCATGATTCGGGTCCGGGCTGGTGACACGGTTGAGCTGCATCTAAAAAATTCCAGAACCAGCAGGTATCCCCATAACATCGCCCTTCAGCCCGTCAACGGTCCTGGGGGCGGAGCCTTCATAAGCCTCATTGCCCCAGGCCAAAGCGTGGTGTTCTCCTTTAAGGCCATGTCAGCAGGCCTCTATATGTATCACTGTGCCTCACCCATTCCTGGAATTCCGGCCCACGTGGCCAATGGCATGTATGGCTTGATTTTGGTTGAACCTTCCAAAGGCTTGTCCAAAGTGGATAGAGAGTATTTCGTGGTCCAGAGTGAATTCTTTATCAAACCAACTCAAATTGAAGGTGAGTTCGAGTTGTATATCCAAAAAGGAATGGCCGGGCAGCCGGACTACGTTGTGTTTAACGGGGAGAAATGGGCGCTTACGGGTGAGCGAGCTCTCACCGCCAATGTGGGGGAAACCGTGAGGCTCTATTTTGGAAATATGGGGCCAAGCCAGCCATCCTCGTTCCATATCCTGGGCGAGGTATTCGACAGGGTCTATGTCAATGGAACCGTCCATCGCAATGTGGCGACCATCCTGGTTCCGGTTGGTGGAACGGCCATTGCGGAATTCAAAGTCGATGTCCCTGGACAGGCACTCCTCATTGACAACGCCATTTTTAATGTGGCGAAAGGCGCGGTGGGCGTTCTATCGATAAAGGGTTCCGAGCAGCCGGCTATTTTCAAGAGCATCAGTAAACCCTAGCATTGAAGCACAAACGGTTTCGCTATCAACACCCCGGCTCCACACTGACGTTGAGGGAAGGGCTGCGAGAATACCGGCAGGGGCATCCCCACCTCCTTAAAGAGTCTGAGGTAGGCGAGGAGACCGCAGAACTTTTTCATTCTCATGATATCTGCCACGTCGTCTTTGGCTTGGATACCACCCTTGACGACGAAACGCTTGCCGATACCTGGACGATTTTAGGTACGACCGTGCCCTTCCGCACCTATCTGGGCTATATGAAGCAGGAGGAAGCGAAAAATATTTTGAAAGAAGCTGGGGTGAAAAGTCTTGTCGTGGGATTTCTGCGGGCGTTACCCAAAATAGTGTTGGTGTGGTACTACGCTCGAAAAATGACTCATAAGTGGCCCTGGAAGGATCACGAAAAGTATCTGGATATGCCACTTCATCAAATTCGAACTCAATTTAATATCCGGATTCTTGAATGATAGGGGGCTTGAGTTCAACTAGTCGTTGCAACACTAGCTCGAAGTTTCTCCGCTGGTGTCTGAAATGCCAAGGTCTTTCGCGGGCGTTGATTCAACTGTAACGCCACGTTGTCCAAGTCCGGCTGTGAGTACCCCGAGAGATCCGTACCTTTTGGGAAATACTGCCGGAGCAGGCGGTTGGTATTTTCATTCGTCCCGCGTTGCCACGGGCTGTGCGGATCACAGAAGTAGACGGTCACGTTGGTGGCCACGGTAAATTGCTTGTGATGGGCCATCTCCATCCCCCGGTCCCAGGTCAATGAGCAGCGCAGTGCGGAGGGCAACCGGCGCACTTGTTGAATCAGTGCGGCCACCACGCTGGCTGTGTCCTTGCCCGGCACTTTCACGAGCATGGTAAAGCGTGATTGCCGCTCTACGAGCGTGGCCATATGGGTGTTCTTCGAACCGGTAATCAAACCCCCTTCCCAATGACCAGGAATCGCGCGATCGTTCGCATCCGCTGGGCGTTCTCGTATGGAGACCCCATCCACGATCTGTCCACGTGGCTGGCCTTCGGTGCGGGCGCTCTTTGAGCGCCTCATCATCCGTCGCGATCTCAGATGCCTCGTCAGTTCCTTCTTGAGGACCCCGCGGGCCTGAATGAAGAGGCTCCGGTAGATGGTTTCGTGGGACACATGCATACGGTCATCATCGGGGAATTTCCGCATCAGCCATCCCGAAATTTGTTCGGGAGACCAATCCAGACTGAGCTTGTGCGCCACAATTCTCCGCAGTATGGGGTGAACGGCCAGCCGACACGGTTTGGGGCGGCGAGCCTGTTCCCACGCCGCTCCGTCGGCTACAGCGGCGCGATAGCGGCTTCGACCGCCATGGCGCACAATTTCGCGACTCACCGTCGAGGGAGCTCTCCCGATCCGAGCGGCTATCTGCCGGATTGACAGGGCTGCGGCAATGCCACGAGAAATTTCTTCGCGCTCAGCCAGCGTCAGGGCGCGGCACGAACGCCGTCGGGGGAGTGAAATAATCCCGCCATTGGAAGAGACGACCCGGTGTATCGACCCCGCATGCTTGCCAAGGGCTCGACCAATATCGCTCAAGGATTGTCCGTTTTTCCACTGTTGCCACACATCCCCTTTTTGGGTAGTCGAAAGTCCTGGACGCCCTAATTGTGCCATAACCAACACCCTCCATATCAATATTGGTACGAATGGTGTTGCATTGACCAGTTGAACTCAAGACGGCCTTCTTTGCCAGCGAGTCGCCATGAGGTATCGGGTTATCCAGCGCGAGAAGGTGATGTATCCGCTGACCCTGCTCTGCCACGTCTTGCAGGTGAGTCGGAGTGGGTATTATGCCTTTGTGAACCGGGACTGTGCGGGACCGGAAGCGGGACCAGATCCGGCGGTGCTCGCTGCCGTGCGGCGCCTGCATCAGGCGTCCCGGCGGACCTATGGGCAACGGCGTCTGAGCTACGCGTTGCAGGTCGAAGGCTACCAGGTGGGGCGGTGTCGGACCCGCACGTTGATGCGGCAAGCCAGGGTGAGTGTCCGGCGGCAGCGCCGCGGGGTGCCGCAGACCACGGACAGTCGCCATGCCTCGCCGGTCGCCCCGAATCTCCTGAATCGGCAATTTACTGTCGAGGTGCCCAATCGCGTGTGGGGCAGTGACATCACGTATCTCCCGACGCAAGAGGGCTGGCTGTATCTGGCAATCGTGGTGGACCTGTTTTCCCGCAAGGTGGTCGGGTGGGCCTTGGCCGCCACGATGGAGACCTCGTTGGTAGAGGCTGCGTTGGAGATGGCCATTGGTCGTCGGCAGCCCCCGCCTGGGCTGCTGCATCATTCGGATCGAGGCAGTCAGTATGCCAGCCAGGCCTATCAAACCTTACTGCAGCGCCATCAGATGCGGGGGAGCATGAGTCGGAAAGGGAATTGTTGGGACAATGCGGTGGTCGAACGCGTGTTCGGCAGTCTGAAACGCGAAGGGCTCTCGGATCAACCGCCGGAGACGCACGCCACGGCGAAAGCCGCCACGATTGAGTATTTTGAGATGTTTTATAATAGTCACCGTCGGCATTCCACGTTGGGCTACCTGAGTCCCAATGCCTTTGAAGCCCAGGTCAAGGTAGCCTAAAAGGAGGGTGAATGGGAAAATGGGGGGAGCCCTCAAGTATAGACCACAGGAAGATCGTTGAATGTGGGGCAACCTCGAAGGGAAATTTTTCTGGCCACCAGCGGAAAATCAAGCCGACAGCTCGGGACAACGGAAGGATCCTTCCAGTGAGCCAAGCGGACTTAACCTGGTGTCCGTTTTCATTGAACCACTACAGCTTGACTGGCGAAGCCTCCCAATGAGCGTCCTCCCGGTCTTCGAAGAGGATTTCTTCAGAAGATGGAACCTGCCTGTCTTTTCGGAGTCTTCCTCCCGACCTGGCGCCAAAAGTCTGCAGAATGCCGGAGCCTCGCGTGGGCTCTTATCCTGGGCTATAAATCCCCTGCAAAACCGGAAGGTGAGCACCGTGCCCTATCAGAAAGTCCGCAGGTCTTCTTCCGTGAGATCACCTATGTTGAACAATTGAATTGGATATAATCCTCCCCTTTGCCTCTTGGGCAAAAATGCTTTTCATTGTGGTTGAGGAGGAGCTATTCTGGTGATTTGCCAAGGACAGTCCCCGTTCGTGTTTTTCTTCTTATGTTGTGTCGAATTAAGTTTTGTCGAATTCGTGCCGATTGATACTCTTACCGGTACGAGTTCATGAATGGAACTCTATTCTCCGGCGGGAGGGAAATTGCCCAATAGGACAGTACCTTCATCGGTTTGCCCAAGATATTTGCAGGTGCAGGTGGATTTGGACTCTTAACCGCTCGCAAAAATGGTTTCCTGGCTTACCTTCCGATGGATCAATCTTTTTCTTCTGGTGGCAAAACATGAAAGATGAGACCCATTCCAAGACAGGGTTGAGCAAAGGGGGAGAACGTGCGGGGGTACGTGTTCAGGTGCCCATCGGCCTCGACGTAGAGGCAGGGCTTGCGATCGAGGAAGAGCAATTCTTAGCGGCCAAAGTGGTTGATCTCAGCCTTCAGGGCGTTCTCCTGACATTGCCCCGAGAAAAGGTTTCACTCTATCAGGTTAAACAAAAAGTCCAGGTCAAGCTCTCCGTTGGGGAGGATGAAATTTACGTCGACGGGGTGGTGCGGCATTTACGGGAGAATCGGGTGGGAGTCTTCTTTTCTGTGATCACCTCAGGAGATGCCAGAGTTGCTGAAAGGGTTTTAAGTCGGATGGTTCGAACCCTCGAGCGGAAACACCTCAGGCTAAAAGCCATGAATTTTTCTTTGTCCTAACTTTTGCCCTCAATTTCACTCCCCTCTTTTTCATTTCGACTCACTTCCGGTTTTGTGTTCATTCCCCACAAGTTCTTGACTTTGAACGTGTCCCCATGGGGGAATAGCACCCTTTGTTCTTTTCAGTTCGCCATGGCCCCTCGGATCACCCATGCATGAGAAAAATGCCCCGTTCCTTACTGCCCCCCGTTTTGGGGGAGACTTCCCCGCACGTCGAAGTGCGTCGGCGCATAGACACAGGGCCGAAGCTCCGATTTCGCATGCGGGAGCAAAAGCCCTTCGGAGATGAAAACGGAGACAGGCTTCGGCACAGAAGGGGAACAGTCCCTGATCTGGACAGTCCCCACTGGTGCCTGTCCTCATTTTCTGAACAGTTAAGGCAGTGTCAAGAATGCGGATTGGCATAGACCTCGGTGGTACCAAGATTGAAGCGATCCTGTTGACCGAGTCCGGTGAGGAACTCACCCGCCGGCGAATCGAGTGTCCTCGGGGAGACTATCACGCTACCTTGTCCGCCGTTGGCCAATTA
>JACZQL010000120.1 GCA_022545745.1 Deltaproteobacteria bacterium
TTCAGCGCAGAGTACGCAAAGGGAAAGAAGACTACGGACTACTGACCACGGAGCAACGGACCACAAAATTTAGCAAGACAGTAGGCAGTGAGCAGAAGGACGCTAAGCGTAGATCGCTCATCCTCACTCAGTACTCAGCACTCAGTCCTGAGCGCGCCATGCGCTTAGCGTATGTCCCTCGGTGTCTATCTGCGTGAATCTGCGGTTAATAGCTTTTGACGCTTTGCGCTCTGCGCTTTGCTGCCTTCTGCTCTCACGTATCGATGGTTGATTCGGTAAAGAGTTCCTCAACGGGGAGCTTCTTATCCATCAATCCTTGATCAACGGAGTAGCCCATGAAGCGCTCCAGGTTGTCCCGGTTTCGCCTCACGCCGGAGGGCCATGGATCAGCGCCCAAGAGGCGGCGCTCCTCTTCGAATAGGTGGCGGCCCCAGGCCAGGCGTGACCAGTTGGGATCCTGGTAGTAGCCGTCGGATGTCTCCTTTGCCTTCTCAAAGGCATCCAAGACACTGCGCGCGGCGCAGGGGTTCTGCTTGAGAACCTCGTCCTTGAAGGCCACCACATGCATGATCGGGAAGAATCCGTTGTTACGGAAATAGGAGAGTTCTGCTGCCTTGGCATCGGAGAAGAGGCGTTGGATCTTGTCCGGATGGGTGACCACCTCCCGTGCGGGGTGGGGCACCATCAATGCGTCAATCTCTCCGTCTTTGAGCATAGTACCAATCCGTTTTCCCTGCGGAATGCGCTCGATGGTCACCCCCTCTTCCGGTTTAAAGGGAACGGTCTCTTCGTTGGCAACCTGCCACTTGATTTCGCGCCAGGGGACTCCGTACTCGGATTGCAGGTCTCCCTTGGCAAGTACGGATAGGGTTGTCTGGAATGTGCTGAGCCCCACTTTTCGCCCGATCAGGTCTTTTGGCGACCTGATCCCGGCACTGATATTAACCCACATCTGCGATTGGCTGAAAAGCCTGCGGGGAAAAACCGGGATGGCCGTAAACGGCAATCCCCGGCTCCTGGCCATCAGGTAGGAAGAAAGGGAGAGTTCGCAGATGTCGAATTCTCTCTTTTGGAGCATGCGGGCATGGCGGTCTGCCCCATGCTTCAAAGGACTGCTCTGCCCGACCTGCAAGACCTCGAGTTCTATTCCTTCCGCCTGGACACTCCCATCAAAGAGTGGAATATGCCGGTCGTAATGGGACAAAGCCAAGGTTAGTTTGGGGGTTACCATGTTATTTTTCCGCTGTTGAGGGGTCCAGAAAATAGCCAGCCTCAATGGTAAAGATTTTTATTCCGGCAGGGATTGAATGTCAAACGGTCTCCTCGATTAAACAATCCGACATCCAGACGCCGGCTCTTCAGCTCGTTAAGGGCGGGCTAGGCAAGCACGGGACCACCCATCTCGGAAAGTTAGGTAAGATGTCTCGGAAGGTTTGATATAAGATGTCGCGAAAGGTTTGATTATAGTTACGGAAAAATCTTATATTTGGAGCGAGCATGTCTCGTCACCACATCATCGCGGTCCTGCTGATTGTGCTAACCGTTGCCGTATTTTGGCGCGTGCACGATCACAGGTTTGTTTGGGACGATAGGATCGATATATACGAGAATCCACATCTGAACTCGGAGACAGCTCCGGATATACTGGTCTTTTGGCAAAAACCGTATCAACATCTCTACATTCCTTTAACCTACACCGTCTGGGCCACGATTGCTCGTTTCTCTAAGGTTCCTGCAACGCCTGAAGGCATCAATCTCAACCCGCGACCGTTCCACATCGCCAACCTCATTGTTCATCTTCTCAGCGTGATCATGGTCTTTGCGATTTTACGGCTTTTGGTGCCGAGTGATTGGGCGGCCGGTGCCGGGTCATTGTTGTTTGCCTTGCATCCGGTTCAGGTGGAATCGGTTGCGTGGGTGGACGGCATGAGGGATGTCCTTGCTGGTCTCTTGTCGTTCGTGGCTCTGTGGCAGTACCTCGCTTACGCCCGGGCAACATCCACGGGCGCAGTGGGTAACGGAGAGAAAGAAACCGGGCTCCCGGCCGGCAAGGGGGGTGTGTTCCGGTTAGACCGAAAAACGCTGCACTATGCCGCGGCGACTTTAGCCTATGTGCTGGCGCTTTTGGCTAAGCCATCGGCCGTTGTGGTACCCGCAGTGGCGTGGTTACTGGATTACTGGGTGCTGAGGCGGTCGCTCAGACAGAGCACAGTGGCGTTGGTAGCCTGGTTGGTTTTGGCTGTGCCGTTCGTAATATTGACCCGATGGGCGCAGCCCGAAGACGTGATTTACTTTATCACGCCACTGTGGGCCAGGCCTTTTGTCGCCGGCGATGCAATAGCGTTCTACATGAATAAATTGGCCTTGCCGCTGTGGCTTGGTCCGGACTACGGTCGTCAGCCCGAGTGGGTATTGAGCCATTGGTGGGGTTACGTCATGTGGATGGCTCCCTGCGGACTGCTGCTCATCGCCTGGTTATGGAGAGATCGGAAACCCTGGCTAATGGCATCAGCTGGAATATTTGTGGTTGGTGTTCTGCCGGTCTCGGGGTTGGTCCCATTCACCTTTCAGTATATTTCGACCGTTGCCGATCGATATCTCTACCTGTCCATGTTAGGCCCGGCGCTGGCACTTGCTTGGTTTCTTTCAGAGCGACGGTGGCGGGTGACTCCCTTGGTTTGCGTGCCGATCTTTGGCTGGCTGGCTATCACCAGTGCGGTTCAGACGCAGGTTTGGCATGACAAGGAACGACTTTGGCACCACGCCCTCACCGTAAACCCACGATCCAGTACGGCCCATTATAACCTGGGCAATATCCTCGTGGATCGGGGTGAGTTGGACGCGGCCATCGAGCGTTACCGCCAAGCGGCTGAGATCGATCCGAGCGGTACGGATATTATCAACAACCTGGGCAGCATATTTTTGCAACAAGGTAAGCTGGAGGAAGCGATAGAGCAGTACCAACGGGCAGTAAAGATCAATCCAACCGATGATTATGCCCACTACAACCTGGGCAAAATATTGGCCAAGCGGGGTGAGTATGAGAGGGCGGCCGAGCACCTGCGACGGGTGGTAGAGATCAATCCTGCCGATGGGGAAGCCCACTACGACCTGGGCAGGGTTCTAACGGAAAGGGGCGATTGGGACAAGGCGATCGAACACTACCGACGGGCGGTGGAGGTCAATCCTTCCGATGGGAACTGGCAGTATGAACTCGGCGTCGCGCTGGCACAACGTGGTCAACACGGTGAGGCCATCGAGCACTTACGCAAGGTATTAGGGCTGAGGCCTCTTCGGCATCCGGACAAAACCCATTTTTTCCTTGCTACGGCCCTTGCCAATAAGGGACATCTCGAAGAGGCGGTCAACCATTACCAGCAGGCACTGCGTATAGAGCCAGAATTTGCCGAAGCTCACGAGGGGCTGGGCCAAGCCCTCAACCAGTCGGGGAAAAGGGAGGAGGCGATCCAGCATTATGAGCAGGCCCTGAGGATTATGAAGGCACGTAGTGCCGCATCTAAGCCACGCTGACTCGGGTTGTCCTGTCTCTCTAGTGCAAGCAACTAGCCCCGTGGAGTATCATCCACGACTCAGATGAATGGTCTCGACCGAGAGGCTACTCCACAGGGCTAGCCTTTCAGATGCTTGCCGAAAAACTCCAGGGTGCGACTCCAGGCCTCCTTGGCCGCCTCTGGATGATACCGTGACTTTCGGTTGTCGCTCATGAAGGAGTGTTTTGCCCCCGGGTAGATCTTATAGTCAAAGGGTTTATTGTACTTCTTCATGGCGGCTACGGTAGCGTCCAGACCCTTAAGCATTCTTTTGTCCTCTCCTCCGTAGTGTGCCATCACGGGCGCCTCGATTTTCTGGACGAGGTCAATGGGCTTGGGAGTTCGGCCATAAAAGATCACAGCAGCCTTGAGGCCTCGAATGCGTGCAGCGCTAGCAAAGGCCATCCCGCCGCCCCAGCAAAACCCCGTCACCCCCAGCCGGTCGTCCCGTACGGAAGAGTGGCTGCGCAGATAGGTAAAACCGGACTGGGTGTCCTCCACAACATTGTCCTCAGGTACGAGCTTGCGGTAACCCTTAATTCTTCCGAATTTGGGATTTACTTTTTTGGTCCCCCCATGGCGCGAGAAATAGTCCGGCGCGAGAGCCACGTATCCCTCCTTGGCAAAACGACGGGCAACGTCCCGTATATGAGGGGTCAGCCCTTTGTTCGCATGGATTATGATAATTGCCGGATGACGTCCCGATCCCTTTGGCCGGCTCACGTAACCAAAAAGGGTACCTGCCTTTCCGGTGTATTGGACGTCTTCCGAGACCAGATCCGGATCATTGGCGTCTGTCATTGCCGCGTGGACAGGTGCAGGAATCAGCGATTCGATTAAGCTTGTCGCTACAGCCAAACTGCCGGTGAGGAGAACTGCGTGGCGGATAAAATCCCTGCGGCTAATCTTCCCCTCATTGTAGTTCCTGACTAGCTCTTTGACTTCTTCTGCCATAAAACCTCCTTGTTTTACCTCTGTGAGTAAGTTTCAATACCTAAGGTTGTGGAACCCTTAGCTGTCTAACTAATGATGCCTATTTCGTTGGGTCAATGTCCTCCAAGGTCGGGATTTGTATCATAATTGGGGGGGGTAGGCAACCCCCCCCTGCCGCTATTGCAACCTAGGGGGATTTGGTTTACTAATCGGAGCAGACGAGGGCTGTTTCAATGAAGCGGTATCTTTTTTGGGGAAGCCTCACAATCCTTATCCTTTTGGCCGGGTTTTTGTGGGCCGGTCCGACCATATTTCCGGTGGAAGAAGATGCGCCCATCCCATTCCAACTAGCAGAAGTCAAATGTGTATAGATTTTTTCTCGGGTAACAACCACCGGCTCGGTGAATCCAGTCCTGTCAGTCACGGTCAGCACTCAGGTCTCCGGTACCATCAAGGACCTCGCGGTGGATGTCAACTCTCGCGTCAAGGTGGGGCAGCTCATCGCAATACTGGATCAGGATCTCTTCCGGGCCGAGGTCCTTCAGGCCGAGGCCAAGGTTGAAGATGCCCTGGCTAACCTGGCCAAAGAAAAAGCCGGGGTAAAAATGCAGAAAGACCAGATTGCCGCAAGCATCGCAGAGACTAAGGCCTCTTACGAAAACCTGGAGGAAAAATACAAGAGGGCTTCCGAGCTATTTCGCCGTGATCTTATCTCCAAAGAGGCATACGATGGTGTTAAGGCCGAATGGGAGATGGCCGCCTCACGCTTCAAGGAAAGCTCCGCACGCGTTGACGAGACAAAAGTCAAACAGGCCAATATTCAGGCCGCTGAGGCCAAGGTGAAGATTGCTCGAGCAACGCTTGAACTGGCCCAGGTGAAGGCGAAGCGGAGCGTGATTCGTGCCCCAGTCTCGGGTATTGTGATCGCAAAAAACGTAGAGGCGGGACAGACGGTGGCTGCGAGTCTCTCGTCGCCACCCATAGTTACGATCGCAGAACTGACCAAGATGAAGGTCGATGCCTGGGTGGATGAGGCGGATATTGGGAATGTCCGTGAGGGGCAGAAGGTCCAGTTCCAGGTGGATGCTTACCCAGCGCGTATCTTCAGGGGCGAAGTGGTAAAAATCTACCCGTCACCGCAGATACAGAAC
>JACZQL010000121.1 GCA_022545745.1 Deltaproteobacteria bacterium
CACCTATAGGCGCGGGCGGCCCTACGACCTCACCGCTGGTGACATCAAACAGTGCGCCGTGCCACGGGCACCGCACTTGTTTTTCTTCTAAAACCCCCTGGGAGAGCGGGCCTCCCACGTGGGTACAGGTATCGTCGATAGCGTAAAAGGACCCTGCAACATTAAAGAGGGCAATCTTTTTCCCGTTGACCTCCACCATCATCCCCTTGCCAGGAGAGACATCACCTGCCTTTGCAACCTTCACAAATCCAGCCATAACCTTACTTACTCCTCCTTCTCTTTGCGAGTCATTCGGCATTGAAGCACTCAGCCTCATAGCATACCAAGCTGGAGCTTGGCTGCTTCGGACATCTTTTCTGGATCCCATGGGGGTTCCCAAACAATCACCACATGGACGTCTGTAACTCCAGGGATGGCCCGCAACTTGGCCTCAACTTCCTCGGGAATGGATTGAGCCGCGGGACAGGCCGGTGAGGTCAGGGTCATGGTAATCGTCACACTCCCCAATGGGTCCACTTTTATTTCATAGATCAGCCCAAGCTCATAGATGTCGACGGGTATCTCCGGGTCAAAACAAGTCTGCAGGGCCTCCTGCACCTGGGCCTCGATAACAGTTGTATTGATACTTTCCATGGAATGGACTCCTTCTTTTAGAACAATGCCATTACACCATCCCGAGTCTTTGCTTGGCCACTCCGGATATCATGCTCTGGTCCCATGGAGGGTCCCAGACCAACTCCACATCAACTTCACTGATACCTGGCACGCTGATAATCTTACTTCTTATATCCTCCTTCAAGACCTCGCCCATGCCACATCCTCGAGCCGTTAACGTAAATTTTACCTCGGCCCTGCTCCCTGCCTTGGCCAAGGGAGTCACCTCACAATGATAAACGAGACCCAGGTCAACGATATTGACGGGAATTTCTGGATCAAAGCACATTCTAAGCTGATCCCACACCCTATTCTCAACCTCCACAGGGCCCTCCGTCGCAGCGGACGGACCACCCACTGCAGAAATAGGGACTTCCATTCCCAGGGCATCGGCGTCTTTGGCTGCGATACGCACCATATGTCCCCGATCAGTTGTCACGGTAAAACCACCACCGAGAGACTGGGTAATCCATACCCGGCTGCCGGCTGGTAACGAGAGCCTCTCGCCACTGGGAATCATGATCGCTTCGCATTCGCGGCTCAGTTTGACTGCCTCACCGCTCTCCATATGTTTGTCTCCCATGGATTTCGTTCAGAGTTCAATGACCCCCACCGGTTCACTCGGTGGTGGCTACTCCTCCCGCTCCCTTCAAGGCAGCCTGAAGCGTATGCCAAGATAGGCTCGCACACTTCACGCGAGCGGGAAATTGACACACCCCTGAAAGAAGCGACAGTTTTCCAAGGTTGTGTTCACCGCTCTTCGTGTCCAGCTCACCCAGAAGCATCTTATGGACACGGTCGAAAAGGTTTTTTGCTTCAGCCTCCGTCTTCCCCTTCAAGCTAGCCGTCATCATTGAGGCCGAGGCCTTGGAAATCGCACAGCCAGCGCCTTGAAAACTGATTTCTTTGATCACGTCACCTTCTAACTTGAGATAGACGGTAAATTGGTCACCACAAAGAGGGTTGTAACCCTCAGCCATCCGATTCGCACCCTCCAATTTTCGAAAGTTGCGCGGACTTTTATTATGATCGAGTATGACCTCCTGATAGAGTTCGCTCAAGTCCGACATGAACCGAATACCTCATTTACCTTATGGATGGCCCGCACCAAGGCATCCACTTCTTCTTTTGTATTGTAAAAGGCAAAGGATGCCCTTGCCGTTGCGGGCACGCCAAAGCGCTGCATGACGGGCATGGCGCAGTGATGCCCCGCACGGATGGCAACCCCCTCCTGATCCAAAATCGTACCGATATCGTGGGCGTGAACGCCATCCAAGGTGAAGGAAATCACTCCTGCTCTCTTTCTCGGTGTTCCGATGAGCCGCAGCCCCGGGACGGACAAAATCGCTTCCGTGGCATAGGACAGGAGCTGGCTCTCATATGCTTCTACAGCTTCTATCCCGATCCTGTTTAGATAGTCAATGGCCGCACCCAACCCGATACCCCCGGCGATGTTTGGGGTCCCCGCCTCGAATTTATAGGGCAAAACGTTGTAATGGGTTTTCTCAAAAGTCACCAAACTGATCATGTCACCACCCCCTTGATAGGGTGGCATGGCCTCGAGCAGGCTCGCCTTACCGTAAAGCACACCGATCCCTGTGGGGCCAAACAATTTGTGCCCGGAGAAGGCGTAGAAATCACAATCGAGCTCCTGGACATCAATCTTCATGTGAGGTGCCGCTTGAGCCCCATCGAGGAGGACCGGTATCTTCCGGCGATGAGCTTCCTCAACCATTTCCTTGACCGGATTGATGGTTCCCAGTGCGTTCGAGACATGGGCCACAGAAACCAGTTTTGTCCGATCATTTAACAGGCCCTTATACTCGTCAAACAATATTTCTCCATCCTGGTTGATGGGAATCACACGGAGTTTCGCACCGGTCTGCTCGCACAGCATCTGCCACGGGACGATATTGGAGTGATGTTCCATAGCAGAGATGACAATTTCCTCGCCCGTTTTTATAAACGTTCTGCCATAACTCTGAGCAATGAGATTAATCGCCTCCGTGGTGCTCCGCACAAAGACAATCTCCCGTTCCTTCGAGGCATTGATGAACTGCCTCACCTTTTTACGGGCATCCTCATAGTCCTTGGTCGCCTGCTCGCTTAATTGATGGATGCCACGATGAATATTCGAATTTTCCGTGGTGTAATATCTGAGGATCGTATCGATAACCACCTGCGGCTTCTGACTCGTAGCGGCATTGTCGAAGTAGACCAGCGGCTTACCATGGACTTTCTGCCTCAGAATCGGAAAATCCTTCCGAATCTCCCAGACGTCGAACGGTCGCTCCGCCGCTTTCCAATTACTGGCAGCTATACTTTGCCTGCTTGTCGCCATTCCATTTCTCTCAATTGGTCAAATTCCCGATTCCTAAATCCTCGACTGAAAAGTCTCTTCGAGCCAGGTACGGAGCTTGGCCACCTTGATCTGTCCAATGATCTCGCTCGCAAAGGCATAGGTCATGAGTCTGCGGGCATCCTTGAGTTCAATTCCTCGAGAGCGAAGGTAAAAGAGTCCATCCTGATCGAGTTGGCCGACAGTCGAACCGTGCGTGCACTTTACGTTGTCGTTATAGATCTCCAATTGCGGTTTGGTGTTAATGGTGGCGTCCTCGGACAGCAGGAGGTTTTTATTGGTCTGCTTAGCGTCGGTCCCTTGGGCAGCCGTATGTACGTAGATCTTCCCATTGAAAACTCCCTTTGCCTTTCCATCCAAGATTCCCTTATAAAGCTCACGACTGTTGCAATGGGGTTTCATATGGTCCACCCGTGTGTGGTTATCCACATGTTGTTTTCCGTCCACCATGTAGAGGCCATTGAGGGAACATTCGCTGCCCTCTCCATCCAACACTGAATTAAAGTCGTTACGGGCAAGGGCACCTCCAAGGGAAATGGAATGAGATGAGAAGTTGCTGCTCCGGTCCTGATGAACCTGCAGGGTCGCCACGTGGAAGGCTCCGTCGCTTTCACGTTGTAATTTATAATGATCAAACACGGCATTTTTACCTAGCACTATTTCGGTCACGGCATTGGTGAAATAGACTTCATTCCCCACACCCAGGTAGGTCTCCACAACCGTCGCCTGGCTCTCATCGCCGATTACAATGAGGTTCCTAGGGTACGAAACCGTAGCTTCGCCTTGAGCGGTTGAGAAGAAAACCAGATGGATGGGCTCTCTAAGGACATTACCCCTCGGTACATAAACAAAGGAGCCATCGTTCATCCACGCCGTGTTCAGGGCGACAAAGGCTTGGTCCTGGTAGCTGGCGTATCGCGCCAGGTATGGTTCCACACCCCCAGGGTTTTCACTCAGGACTGCAGCAAGGTTACCTACCCGAATATTCTCGGGTAACCGGAGAGACGAAAGTTTGGGAGAGTAATGGCCGTTTATGAAAACAAGCCGATTGTCTGCCAGATTCCCGATACCGAGGCGGGCAAGGGCCTCGGACGCGACGCCGTTAAGCCTATTTTCGGCGAGCTCAAAAGGGATCTCCGTGATGGGTCTAACATTGGTATACTTCCACTCCTCATAGCCGGTACTGGGAAACCCCAGCTCGGAGAACCGAGAAATGGCCTCCCGGCGAACCGAACGAGTCCATGCCTGGCTGATATTCAGGTCCTTTTCGAATTGAGCGAAGCGGTCCCGATAGAAGTCCCTTGCTTCAGTGCTATTCATCACAGCTGGGATTTGTCCTTTTTAGATTGATGGCTGAGTGCCTTGGACCTGCCCCTCAATCCAGCCATACCCTCTTTCTTCCAACTCCAGGGCGAGACCCTTGTCTCCGGATTTGACAATGCGTCCATTGAAGAGCACGTGCACGTAGTCAGGGACAATGTAATCCAATAATCGCTGATAATGGGTCACCACAATCATAGCGTTGTCCTTGTTGCGCAGTGCGTTGACGCCGTTGGCCACGATTTTCAGGGCATCAATGTCCAGTCCAGAATCCGTCTCGTCCAGAATCGCCAGCTTCGGCTCCAACACTGCCATCTGAAAAATCTCGTTGCGTTTCTTCTCGCCGCCGGAAAACCCCTCATTGATGGACCGGTTCAGAAGACCCTGGTCCATCTCCACCAGTTTCATCTTCTCCTTCGCCAGGGCTAGGAAATCTATGGCATCCAACTCTTCCAGGCCACGGCTTTTTCGAACCGCGTTGAGGGCAGTCTTCATAAAGTAAGTGGTGCTCACACCCGGGATCTCTACCGGATATTGAAAGGCCAGGAAGATCCCTTGGTGGGCACGTTCCTCCGGAGACATCCCCAGAAGGTCTCGCCCTTCATACTTCACTTCGCCACCTGTGACCTCATAACCTTCCCGTCCCGCAAGGACATGGGCCAGAGTGCTTTTACCTGAGCCGTTGGGGCCCATCACAGCATGAACTTCACCTGCGTTAACCGTAAGATTGATTCCCCGCAGGATTTCACTGCCACCCGCTTTGACCTTTAAGTTCTTTATCGTCAGCACGATAATCCTCTCTACACGACTGTAGTTTTACCCGACGCTGCCTTCTAGGCTAACGCCCAGCAACTTCTGGGCCTCTACGGCAAACTCCATAGGCAGCTTACGAAAGACCTGCTTGCAGAAGCCGCTCACGATCATCGTGACCGCATCCTCGGCAGAAATTCCCCGTTGTTTGCAGTAGAAGAGCTGATCCTCGCCGATCTTCGAAGTCGAAGCCTCATGCTCCACCTGCGCCGAACTATTCATCACTTCAAGGTAGGGGAACGTATGGGCGCCACACTGGTCCCCCAGCAGCAACGAGTCACACTGGGAATAGTTACGGGCACCTGTCGCCCCCTTGAGGATCTTGACCTGCCCGCGATAGCTGTTCTGCCCATGACCCGCGGAGATCCCCTTCGAAATGATGGTACTCCGGGTGTTCTTCCCCATGTGAATCATCTTGGTTCCTGTATCCGCCTGCTGGTAATTGTTGGTGAGGGCAACCGAGTAAAACTCTCCCACCGAGTT
>JACZQL010000122.1 GCA_022545745.1 Deltaproteobacteria bacterium
GAAAGTCTCGGCTAAAATATAGACCTCTCAAATCTATCTTTATCTGGATGCCTTCGTCAAACCGGTTTGGGCTCTATTATTGGGTAACCCCGCGGCTTGCCGCGGGTACAAAACCGATGGGGTTTCCCCCGTGGAGTTGCGGTCCATTACTCCACAGGGGGGAGAAGCGGCAGCTCTCCCCTTTGGTCGACCACGGGGATTCAAACCCCGTGTTCGATATAACTTGATTGCTTTCAGGCTCAGAGAAGAGAGAGGGTAGCGGCGCAGTGAGGATATCGCCACCCAGCGCCAGTCTGGGTTGGGGAGGTGCGAAATGCGGTAACCAGGGAAGAAAAAAAGAGACGCCCGTATCCTACGGTAGGTAATGCTGTGACGGATCTCTCCGATCTCAAAGGCAGGCCCTCCCCTCTGGCCCAACCCTTTGAGATGACGGGCCAGCGTTGCCTTTACGGTTTCTCGAGCCTTCCTCTCTCCTCCGGGGATCTCCCAGAGCCCTTCGAGCAATCCATCTTGAACCCTGCGGCGGAGCAGGATCTTGCCGTTCTTTTGAATGAGGGCCAGCGGCCATTCGACGTTCTTTACTTTGCGGCCTCGCGCCGGTCCGATCTGCGACGGGAAGATGCTCGTACTTCTAGCGATGCAGGTTGAGGCCAGAGGACACACAGGGCAGGTGGGATCCCGAAAATGACAGATCGTGGCCCCGAGCTCCATAAGCGCCTGGTTGAAGTCCCCTGGGCGAGAGGGCGAGACCAATCGCCTGTCGATCTCTTGAAGGTCCTTTTCCCTATTGGTGTTATACAATCTGCCAAGGACCCGACGTGTGTTTCCGTCCAGTGCGGGAAACGGCTGATTAAAAGCGATGCTCATTACCGCCCCTGCAGTGTAGGGTCCGACTCCAGGCAGTGTAAGGAGGGTGTGATAGACTTGTGGTAATTTGCCTTTGTGCTCGCGCATGATTTTCCGTGCGGCCTTTTTTAGATTTTGTGCTCGGCGGTAGTAGCCGAGACCGGACCAGAGAGCCAGGACCCTATTTAATGGGGCCCGATCCAGAGATGAAATCGTAGGGAAGGCCGTAAGGAAGCGAAGATAATAAGGCAGGGCGGTCTTGACCTGAGTCTGCTGGAGCATGGTCTCTATGACCCAGATGGCGTACGGATCCTGCGTGTCGCGCCAGGGGAGGGCACGCCGGTTTTTGTCGTACCAGCGGAGGAGTCTACGTCGGATTTGGTTGATCTTCGATGCGGGATTCATCTCCAGGATCGATCGAGGCTTAGGCCTCATGTCTCTAAGGATTCGTTGTCCCGACCATGATGGCGAGTGTCGTCTCGCCGTTGCTCTCCTCAACCATGATGAGCACGCTTTGATTGTTCCTCGTGTAAACGAGTAGGCCGCCTCCCGTCACTAAGCTGGCATACGGGTTCCACCCATCGAGCGGCATCCGCTTCTGGTAAAACGTGATGACCTCGTTCGGGTCAACGCCGCCCTGGTAAGCCTTCTGGCCGCCTTTAAATCCGGGGACGGTCATCTCGATTCTCTGATCTGTGGTCCTATTCATTCCCGGCGGAATCGGGATGCTTACCCCTGCAATAACCACATTCGTTTGTGCGGCAGCATGAGGGACAATGAGGGAAATCAACAGGAGTAGGGCCGGGAATAAATTGAGAATTTCGCGCACCAACGTAGACGCGCAGATGCTTTTGTGCGAGAATCCGCCCATGTTTCCAGATCCTGATTTCACAAGGTTTGCTCTTTATACCACAAATCTATCCAAGTCAATTTCGGAAATCCAGTCCCTCAGCAATCTCTCTTTTGCTCTTGAGTCGTTGTGATATCTCGGGATTGCTAATTCGTCAAACACCCGTTCGGTATGGACAGAGCTGGTGGTGAGGTCTTTTTCGGATGCAGACCGTGCTGAGCGCAATTCGTGAGTTGGGTTCGGAACGTCTTTGGCTGCTCGGAGTGATAACCGCTGGGCATTCTATTGTTCACTGGTTCCAGCAACTCTTTCCGGTCATACTTCCCTCCATCAAGGCAGGGCTTGGACTCAACGATGTGCAGGTAGGTGCCCTTGCCACAGCCAGGCAGCTTACTGCAGGTATCCTGAATCTGCCCACGGGAATGCTGGCAGATTCGCTTATTCGTTACCGGGCCTTCATCCTGGCGTCGTCTTTGGCATGCATGGGGATAGCCTATTTTCTATTGGGAATCGCGCCTAGTTTCACCTGGATTCTACTTGCAGCGCTATTGGTCGGGGTCGGCACTGCGATATGGCATCCCGCAGCAGCAGCCTCCCTGTCCAACCGGTTCCCGGAACGCAGAGCTACGGCCCTTGCAGTCCACGGGATGGGGGCCACCGTAAGCGACACCATCACTCCTATAGCGGTTGGGGCGTTGTTGATGACGTTTCAGTGGAGAAACTTCCTGGAATTTCAAATTGTTCCTGCAATGCTTGTGGCCCTTTTAATCTGGTGGGCGTTGGCGGGTATTTTCGAGGGTGCGAGCAGTGGGGCCCCGCGCTCCCAGCAATTCCGTGATTTACGCGAGCTGGCCAGAAACCCTGCGTTCATTGGATTGGCTGCGTCCAACGGCCTGATGATTATGGGTAGGCAGGTTATCCTGACCTTTCTACCCATCTACCTCGTGGAACACCTCGGGTACTCAACCTTCCTGCTTGGCCTTTACATCACCTTGCTGCACGTAATGGGAACCGTCTCGCAGCCTGTTCTTGGATTCCTCTCCGACCGCTTTGGACGAAAGGCGGTCCTGTTGCCTTCGTTCCTCACGCTTGGGGTGCTCTACCTGCTTTTGGCAGCGGCACAGCCAGGAATCCAGCTCGGCATCGTGATCACGGCTATAGGGTTGTTCTTCTACACCCTGCTCAACGTTACCGGTGCGGCCGTTTTGGATCTGGCAGGCTCCAGAAGCCATGCCTCTTCTTATGGGCTCACCATTTTAGTGACCCAGATTTTTATTATACCAACGCCGATAGTGGCAGGTTATGTTGTCGACAGGTACGGTATTATCTCCATCTTTTTTCTCTCAGCGGCGTTTCAGCTGCTGGCAGGACTGGTCGTGATGCCTCTAAAGTTGTATCGAGGTACCCGGAACCTGTCTCAATAGATCAGTCGCGGATGTTTTGCACAAACCATTCTGTTGGAAGCGGGTGACCCAGGCCTTTGGCCTTGGCCAGTTCATAGGCCGCGGCGCCTACCGCGGCGAACTGAAGCCCCTGGGTCCCCTGGTTATTGAGAAATGTGATTTGTCGGTCGCTGGTCCGTCCGGCCCAACGGCCCGCCATGAGGTCGGGGATGGTTCCGATGTTGGGGTTGTCGATTTCTCGTGTAGGGGCGGTAGGGATGCGTCGCTTCTCTTCCTCCGTTCCGGCGCAATAGGCCAACATGCCATCGCTGCCATGGATGGTCCCTGGGAGAGGAGTGTCGAGGACTAGGGTGGAACTCCCCAGGCGAGCCTGGACGTCGGCACGAGACAACACATCCGGACCAGTCTCGTTGGAGCGTACGTTGGTGATGTGCATGCCGGGCTCGATCCAATCCGATTTTATCACCGGGACCAGTGAGTCAGTGGTGAGGGCCACGATATCAGCTCCCTTGACTGCTTTTTCAGGGGAGTTTTGCACCACCACTTCGACATCCAACTGCTCGGTCATCTCGGCGGCATACTTCTCGCGGTTTGCCTTTGTCGGACTGAAGACCTGGATGCGCTCAATAGGTCGGACTTCCCGGATGGCCTGGGCGTATGTCCGGGCCATCCCTCCCGAGCCGATTATTCCCAGCACTTTTGAGTTCTTGCGCGAAAGGCACTTGGCACCCAACCCGGCGCATGCCCCGACACGCATGTGCTGGAGGTAGCCGTCGTTCATGATGGCCAGCGGTTCCCCGTTCCGAACGCTGAGCAGAAAGATCAATCCGCAGTACGTTCCAGGCTTGATGCAGTATTTGTCTTCGTTTTGATATTCGGTATCCCGGTTCCATACCAGCATGTCGGATTTCATCCTGATGGCAAAGACGCCCAGCCTACGCGAGACGCCCTCCATGGTTCCCCATCTGTAATAGTGGGGCTCCTGGGGCACATAGAAATCTATTCTGGGGCGGTACCCGGCCTGCTCCTCGGCAAGGTCCCGGTAGGCATCCTCCATGGCTTTGAGACAGGTCTTCATGTCGAGTACTTCTTGGATGTGCTCATTGGTAAGAAAAATCATCTTTTTCGGCCTCCTTCAGGTTATGGCGCGTTGGACTACTAGTAAAAAGGTCTTGCGTTGCTTTTGGCAGCGACGGATCGTTTAGAATGAGCCGGGCAAAGTTGGTCTCGATGGTTCGAATGACGACTTTTGGATTCATCTCTTTGAGCTCTGCAATCATCTGGATGACTCGATGGACAAGCTGCGGCATTCCCACAGTTCCATTTAACCATTTCTGTCCACCCGGGTTGTCCGTCTCTGTGAGCACTTGTGTCATTGGCAGCTCCCGCACGATGCTCTGAATATGTTCGGAATAAAGCACCTCGACCCCGACGGTGAAGGTGCAGCCCCAGTCCACCATGGCTCGGAGGATTTCCAGTGGGCCTGAATACCAGTGGACGATCGCCCTTTGAATATCGTGATGGACGAGCATGTCAAGAACGTTCCTCTCTGCCCCTTTTGTGTGCAGATTGACGATCTTGTTCTGTTCTTTGGCAGCATTCAGAAAAAACTCCAACACTTGCCGTTGCGCCGGGTACTGTGAGCGGTCCTCCACCCAGTAATGGTCCAGCCCGATTTCACCGAGGATCGGACTCTGCTCTACAGCGGTTCCTAACTCCGCTAAATGATCCGCGTATTCAGGTGCCCTCCGAGGATGAATCCCAAAGGTGGGAAGCACGAGACGGCATTTTTCTGCAATTTCAAGGTTGCGCCGATAGGAAGATGGGTCCATCGAGTTGCTGATGGTGAAGATCTCATGTTGGGTGATCTCCATCAACACGGATTCCAACTCGTCTCCGTAATGGTCCAGATGGGCATGGGCATCAATGAGCATGTTTTTTCTAACCGGCCTGGAAATTACCCCGTACCACAAAAAGCCCCGTGCGTCAGTGCGGGGATGAATGTTCCGGGCTCCCTGCAAGGGGGGCGCACTTAAGGCACGGGCGTAAGCCCGTGGTACGGGGTTTACAGTTGAATGGCTACAAGGTCTTCTGCCTCGCTTCCCATCTATCAGCCAGTTGTCGGTGATGTCAATGATAAGGGGCTCTTGGTCGAAGAGTGTAAAATCAGAGGAAGCCGAGGGGGCCTGCTTTTCAATGCCTTGTCCCCTGTGGAAAAACCAACCACTCGACATACAAGCTCCCCAGCGAAAGGGCTTTGGGACTCCCTGGCTTCGACTGAGCTCAGCCGAACGTCTCGCTCCACGGTCTCCCGCATTGAGGGGTTAGAAAGTTCGATTAGGACACCAGGGGCGGACTGAATTTGGTCTGTGGATAAACCAATGTTATAGGTTTGGGGCCAAGCGTGGATTGCGGACTGCTGATAGGGGTGCTGTAGCCGCTAACTGGACAATACCCTCAATCGTGATTTGAGAACGATTCTTGGAATCCTAATGTTGTCGATGAGCCACCAAGGTTTACCGAGGT
>JACZQL010000123.1 GCA_022545745.1 Deltaproteobacteria bacterium
GTTGCGTCTCGTTCGTCCAGGTCTGGCATCATGATGGCCATGAGGATCAGTTGCGGTTTCTCCTCGAAGGCTTTTGCGACAGCTTCCTTGCCTTGTTTGGCCGTGATGACGGAATACCCCATCATCTCCATTTGCCAGGTGAGGACCTCAAGCATATCCGGATGATCTTCCACGACCAGAACTTTTCTCATGAATTCTCCTCTCGCGGCTGGAGTTTGGCAGAGACAATTTTATCTGTCAAGATTTTTTTAAGATGAACGTGTATATTTTCAGATGCTGAATTGAATTGGACATTTACTTCCCCGAAGGGAGACGCTATTTCTCAACCAACTGCATTACGTGTCCATCCGGGTCACGAACCAAAAATCCTTTCTTAAACCCGAGCTTTTTCTCAGCTATCAGCACCACACCGGGAGACACAAATGCAAACTTGCCCGCAAACAGGCCTCGAGCTGCTCTGTCTGCGTCGTGGGTCACCAGTGTGGTTTGCCAGTGCACGAGATCGTTGGAGCGCTCATTCGGTGGCATGGGGCGGCCGTCGTGCGGTGTCAAGTATTCCAGAAATTCGATGGCAGGACCTCTAACAGCCCGCAAAGAGGTGATTCGTATCCTGGCGCCGAAGACGTTGTTTAAATGCTCCTGCTCGGTCCCATAGTTCTCGCTCGTCCCGGCCACTTTCAGCCCCAGAGAGTCTTTGTAGAACTTCAGGCTATTCTCGGTGTCACCCACCACGATCGCTGTATGGTCTATGCCCAGAAACAGCTTGTTGGTGGTTTGATGCCACTTGGGATCGCCTTTATCAGGGGGAAACTGCAGGACCTCGAGCGGGTGTCCGTCTGGATCTTTAAAGTAAAATGCCCGAATGCCTGCCGCGTTTTTGTTCCAATCGGGCAAAAGCTGAGGCGCAGTGGACACATGGACCACATGGTTTTGGCGTAGCCACTGATAGGCTCGATCCATGTCGTTGACGATAATGGCTATGTGTTGGAACCACCGGTCATGGCTGCGCGAGTCTGCGGGGACCGGCCGTCCCTTGGGTGTGAGGTATTCAGTCAACTCGATAAACTCGTCACCGAGCTTCATGCGCACAACCCTTATCCGCAGGCCGAAGACACCCAGCAGGTGCTCATAGGCCGTTCCGTAAACCTCCACGTCCGATACCTTCTCGAACGGCAAAACCTCAGAATAAAACTCAACGGACCGATCCATGTCTGACACTGTCATGCCTATGGCATCAACAGCCCTGACCGGTTTCTCGGTGACCGGCTGTGCCAGGACAAGTGGTAACCGAAGGCCGGGCGCGAGCAAAAGCCAGAGAATTAAAGGCAGGGACACAGGTACCGAGTGGCGTAAGCGTGTAAGGAACCTGGCTCTCTCCCCATGTCCGCAGGTGTGTGCGAGGCATGTCTTGCGCAACGTCGTGACCTGTTTATGATGATCTATGATCATTGTAGGGTTTCTTCTTGCCGTCCTCCCCCCTCAAGGGGGAGGACGCTCAAAGGAAACGGCTCCTCACTAACCAAGTCTTTCCAGCAAGTGATCCCCTACCCGTATGGCGTTGGCCATGGCCGTCAATGAGGGATTGACCGCACCAATGCTCACGAAGAAACTGGTGTCCACCACGTACAGGTTGTCCACTTCGTGCGCCTTGCAGTTGACATCAAGCACGGAGGTCTTCGGGTTGGTCCCGAAGCGGCAGGTCCCTGCCTGGTGTCCAACTCCGGCAATGGGAATCGTCTTGCCAAAATACAGGCTGTTCGGGATCAGGTGGTCGTGACAGTCGATATGCCTCAGCATCGATTTTAGCTTTTTTAGCAGGCGCCGCGCCGGTTCCTGATTATTAAAGGTATAGTGGAGTCGGATCTCCCCCTTCGAATTTACCGTGACCCGGTTGTTTGGATCGGGAAGGTCCTCCGTGGTGAGCCAGAAATCAATGGCATTTTTCGCCATGATATCAAGGGTTATTCCGGGGGCAAAACGGGGCGCGTCTTCTCTGAACATGGGGCCCATAGACTTGCCGATCATTTGAATGTTTCCCACGGGATAGTCGAAATCGTCCATCTTGAAGTAGAAATCATTGATGCTCAGGGTCTTCTGAAATCGAGTGGTATTTTCACGCAGCGAGACCGCCACCATCGCCGAGCTGTTGTGAAACATGTAGTTTCGCCCGACCTGGTCGGACCCGTTGGCGAGACCATGGGGATGCTTGTCGTTCGCCGACAAGAGTAAGATGCGTGCGGAGTTGGCCGCGCCGGCTGAGAGCACAACGATGTCCCCCGAATAGGTTTCCGTCACACCGCCGTGCCGCACCACCACCTCGCTCACCTCGCGCCCTGACGGACTGGTGTTGAGTTGGGTGACTTCGGCATTGGTCACCAACGTGACGTTAGGGTGCTCCAGTGCGGGTCGCACACAGATCACTTCAGCATCAGCCTTGGCGTGCACAAGGCAAGGGTAGCCGTCACAGGTGTTACATTTGATGCAGGTGCTTTTGTTGCGATATTGTTCGTCCAGCATGATGCCGGTAGGTGCATAAGAGGGGTGGTAGCCGACCCTGGTCAGGTTGTCGACTAGGGCCTGAATACAGGGCTCATGGGATACGGGCGGGAACGGATAAGGGGCGCTGGCCGGTGGATCGGTGGGATCGGACCCTCTAAGACCGTGCACCTGATAGAGATTCTCTGTTTTGGTGTAATAGGGTTCAAGGTCCTCGTATGAGATCGGCCAGGCAGGGGATATCCCGTCGTGATGTTTGAGTTCGCCGAAATCCTCTTTGCGCATGCGGAAGAGGGCCGCGCCATATACCTTGGTTGCCCCCCCTACGAAGTAATGGACACCTGGCTGGAAGGGTTTGCCTTTGCCGTCATACCAGGTGTCTTTGGAGGTGTAACGGCCTTTGGCAAAGACCTCTTCCGCGTCCCAATTCTCCTTTTCTCTGGGAAGATAATCGCCTCGCTCGAGCAGGAGAATCTTCTTGCCGCTGGGGGCTAGATGATAAGCAAGCGTTCCACCTCCGGCCCCGGTGCCAACGATGATTACGTCAAAATGGTTTCCTTGAGCCATTTGGGTTCCTCCTTATTATTGGTTTTTTGATGTTTCTCCCAGGTTTCCAAGTCCGAGCCTGCGTGCGAGAAAGCAGTCGATGCTAACTTTACCTGGTCCTGAAAACACCAGCCAGACGAAAATTATCAACAACAGCACTTCGGGTAGATACAGAAAATCGCCCAAAGTGTGCACGGTTTTGAGTTGAGCCGTCAGGATGGCCACGAGCATGATGAACGCCAGCGGGGCTGAAAAGATGCGGGTGGCGAACCCGAGGATGAGGCAGATTCCGCCGATAAACTCGATCGATGCCGTAACCAATGCGTTCAGGTAAGGCAAGGGGATGCCCAACTGAACGAAGTACTCAGCGAGTTCGTCAAATTTGACGAAAAGCTTTCCTCTGCCTGACTCGAAGAAGAACAGACCAACGGAGAGTCGGACGAGCAAGATCGGAATCCAGTCCGATTGATTCAGGCACTTCAGGAGGTCTGCGGTCAATTGATAGCTTTTTGAACGATTAGCAATCATGGTTTCTTCCTCCTCCTACCTTTTTTCAGGCCCCCACCAGTCCCTTCTCGACCAGACGGGGGATTGCCACAGACTGCCCGGGCTTAATCTGTGAGATCGCCATTCCAGCAAGAATAACTGCTGCCGCCGTCCATTGGGACATATCAGGTACTTCATGAAGGAGGAGGTAGGCGAAGAGGATTCCCAGGATGGGGGTCAGAGTCGACCAAGCTGAAACGATCCCTGACGAGAGCGAAGTGATAGCTCGAAACCAGGTGATCTGACCAAAGACTACTACCAGGGCAGCATACACAGTCATGACCAGCCACTTGACTATAGGCGTGGCAAGAGCTGCCAATATAATCGCCAGGATCAGGTTTCCGTATCTGAGACTAACTCTTTCACCATGGACACCCATCACCACGCCTTGCCGAATCAGGCTGGGTCAATTAAGCGGCTTGAGATCACCCAGCATAGTGGGGATGAGCTCCGTCACGGTGGGGTGGATGTGCATTGCACGCTGGATCACCGTGTAGGGTGCTTTGGCGTACATGACATCCAGAATAGAATGGATAGCCTCGTCGGCCTCGACACCCAAGATAGCCGCGCCCAGTATCTCTTTGGTCTCGGCGTCCACCATGATTTTCATGAACCCCTGGGTTTCACCTTTTTCCACAGCGCGGCCAACACGCGTCATGGGCCTCTTGCCGACCAGTGCTTTTCGTCCGGACTTCCGCACCTCCGCTTCCGTCATCCCAACATGCCCAAGCGGCGGATCGATGTAGAGGTTATAAGCCAGGATACGGTCGCTGACGCGGCGGGAGTCGTTGTGCAGCAGGTTGGCGGCCACGATCTCATAGTCGTTATATGAGGTGTGAGTGAAGGCTCCCTTCCCGTTGCAATCACCGAGGACCCAGACGCCAGGCACGTTGGTTTGAAGCTGGTCGTCCACCACGATGTAGCCCTGCCCATCAACTTCGATGCCTGTCTTCTCCAACCCTAGATCATCTGTGTTCGGACTGCGTCCTACAGCGAGCAGCAGATGGGACCCGGTCACCTCCCTTGCGCCGCTATCGCAGTCGAGCTTGACCGTTATCTTGGCGCCGCTTTTTTCGCCAGTTATACACTCTGCGTTGAGGCGGATGTTGACTCCCTCGTTCTCCAGGATTTCCTTGACCGTTTCGGAGACGTCTTCGTCCTCGCGCTTGATCAGACGCGGCCCCCTGTCTATGATGGTAACCTCGCTGCCAAAACGCCTGTAGATCTGACCGAATTCCAGTCCAATGTAGCTTCCGCCGATAATGATCAGGTGCTCTGGGAGAAAGTCCACCTCCATCATGCCGGAGTTCGTGAGTACGTCCAAACCCTCGAAGCCGGGCGGGACCACGGCCCGGGCCCCTACATTGATGAAGATCTTATCCGCCTCCAGCATTTCCTTACCAACGCTGACGGTGTGGGGATCATCGAAGCGCGCATGACCCTGGATCACTGTGCAGTTCTCCATGTACTTAAGCCAATTAGTCACCCCCTCATTGGAGCGTCGTACTATAGCGTCCTTACGGGCCTTGACCTTCTTCATGTCTACGGTGATGGGACCGCCGATCATTACGCCGAAGTCGGCGCCACGCCTCGCCACGTGAGCGGCACGAGCGCTGGCCACCAGGGCCTTGGTAGGAATGCAGCCGGTGTTGACGCAGGTGCCGCCGAACAGCTTGCGCTCGATGATGGCCACTTTCATCCCTGCGCCGGAAAGACTCGCTGCCAATGCCGGCCCGGATTGTCCTGTGCCGATAATTATCGCATCGTATTTTGTCGCCATTAGATCCACCTTTTTTGTTTATTAAGGATCAAAAAAATATATAACTGCCAAGTCTATATTTCCCTGGGTGCCTTCGTCAAGGCGGTTTGGGCTCTATTATGGGTAACCTCGCGGCTTGCCGCGGGTACAAAACCGATGGGGTTTCCCCCGTGGAGTTGCGGTCCATTACTCCACAGGGGGGAGAAACGGCAGCTCTTCCCTTTGGTCGAACACGGGGATTCAAACCCCGTGTTCGATACAACTTGATTTCACGACAC
>JACZQL010000124.1 GCA_022545745.1 Deltaproteobacteria bacterium
TCGGGGATTGCGCTCGAAGCCAACGATGAAGGAACCATCCCGGTCCCGAACCAATGCCTCCGCGTCTCGCATGGAACCCTTAAGGACGCTTCCTGAGGGGGTTAGCAGGGAGGCCATTTGCCAAGAATCTACACCCCTAAGCACGCCTTGGCTGTCATGGTGGAGGCGGGCAGTGAGCCAGTAGCCCCGGTCAGATATGGCATAAAGGTGGTTTCCATCCTTGCTCAGTGCTAGACCCGAGAGGCCACCAAATCGGGGATCCCTAGACGCCAACTCGAATCCGCCCAGAAAGATGAGATCACCAAATCGTTCGCCTCCCGAATTTTTTGGTTTTATACGGGCGGATTCTACTTTAAAAGGGTCGGCAGCAGAAATGCATACGCCGACAGGAAACCATAACCATAAGAAGAAGAACAAAAAGATAGTATGAGTCATGGGGTGATCCTTGGTTTCCTCCTGTTGCTTAGCCCCGTTTGGAAAACGGACCTGTAGCCTTACTTTCGCAAATGTACCTCTCCAGGATTATAGACCAGAAAAATCCGCCGCCAACCTTGGCGGCATATTGAGCTGCAATGGTCTCGATATTGAAAATACCAAATGCCACCGCAGGGAAAACAGCGGAATCCACAAGGGCACTGATGAGATTAGACCCATTCACCTTCAGCAATCTTGCCCTTCCTTTGAGTGCCGCATAGGTGACGGCGTCACTTGCCCCGGCGCTGGCAAATGCCAGGAAGGAGGCGACGGCCACCCTCTCCGCTTCGCGATTCACGAGGAACGTCAAGGCGGAGCCCCCGCCTATTAGAGCCAGCATTTTCAAACCCAAATTTTTTCCCTCCCATGCCTCGTGGAGGTAATCTCGGCTGGAAAGGTCCAGACCGATCAAAAGAAAAGCGATCACCGGCATAGCGGCAGGCCCAAAATAGTGTACGGTGCTGTTTGCCGCCACTGCGGCCATGAGGTAGGCCCCTATGACCAGTTTTTCGTTCACAATACGGGTATCAGATGTTAAGCCCCGGACAGACCTCCAGTATGGCAGCCTTTAAGAACTCCCTTTCATAAACATCCTCGTCCATAATTTCTCCACCCCAAACCACGATGTCGAGATCGATGGTTCGTGAATCATACCTGTCGGTACTCCGGGTGCGACCCAGGTCTCCCTCCAGCTCTCTGAGCCAACTTTTAAGTTCCTCCCGCCCCATGGATGTCTGAATCAGGATGGCCCCATTCATATAGTTAGGTTGGTCTCGTCCCGCGAGGGGCTCCGTTTCCACGAAGCGGGACGTACTGAGAATACGATGTGATTTTGCGATCTTGCTTATCGCTTTGTCTATATTGGGTTTGGGTTGGATATTGGAACCTATGCCAATCACCGCTTGGTTCACGGTTCCTGTCCCCCTGAACAACTGACCGAGACCGAATCGGCGAATCGTACGGCATGAGGCTTATCCACCTCCACAGTCCCTCTTATTACCTTCTTGTCTTCCAAGACAATATTGAGGATGTGATGGGCTAGTTTTTCGAGCAGATAAAATTCTGACAACTCCACTTCACTAATAATGCGTTTCGATAACGTCTTATAATTGATGGTATCTTGGATACGGTCCGTTTCTGTTGCCCTGGAGGCATCCAACTCCAACTCCACATTAACAATGACGTCTTGCTTCTCCGCCCGCTCCCGAACGTTAATGCCGATAATGGTTTTTAGCCTGAGATTTTTAATGTGTATTTTCATGGATTCGTTTCGGTTGGATCAAAACAGCCCTTTTGGAGGTCATAGATCTAGAAAACTGGAATGAGGGTGAAATGTCAAATGGTCCTGGATCCTCAGAGTTGTCCGGAGGGTCTTTTCATCGCGCCTCCTCTGAGGGCTTATTCGTTTCCCAGCTTGACAGGAATTTGCTTTCCGGTCTATAGGGATATAAGTGGGAATTTACCAAGCCTTTAGGCGGACCCGGTAATCCGCAAATAGGCACCCTGTCTTCGCAGGACGGAGGTAAAAAATGGCGCTGGTTGATGGTTTCAGTCATCTCGTAATTCAAGTAACGAATCTCGACCGCTCGGAGAAGTTCTATCAGGAAGTAATGGGGTTAGATCCCGTGGGTAGAGATCTTGTCTCCGAGGAGGGGCCCAATTCCCTCTTGAAGATGAACACGGGGCAAATGGTTCTCTTGGTGCAGGTGCCCAAGGTGGAACCCTTCCGTCCCAATAGTGGTAGTATTCATCACGCCTGGCTTCTCACCATAGAACAATACAAACGAGCGCAGGAGAGGCTGAAGGCCCATGGGTACGATATCAGCGATACCCGGGAGGCCTTTCGAGCCATGGGCGAGAAGAGTATGGATGTCTACGATCCCGATGGCCACCGTTATCAGGTCCAGGCCTTTGGCCCCGAGGCCTATGAAGTCATCAGACCAGAAGTGGGAAAAGTCCGCTGCGGGAAGATTGAGGATTTCGAGGTGGGATCGGTGACCCTCTTCGGTAAGGCAAAGTTCTATCTCATCCGTCACCCCGAGGGGTTTATCGCCCTTTCCCGCTGGTGTTCCCACATGAACGGCCAGATCACGTGGCAAAAGGAACACTGGCGCTTTTTCTGCTCCTTTCACGGCGCAACCTTTAATCGCAAGGGAGAGTCCACTGGCCACATCCCTAACCTGGGGCCTCTTAGAATCCATCCGGTCACTATTGAAGAAGACGGGACGGTGGTGGTGGATCCCGAAGTGGCCCTGGCCCGTAAGGAATTTGATCCGGAACAGCTGGTTCCACCGGTGTGTGGCTCTGAATTCTGTGCCGCCCAGGTCCAACAGGTATAGGAGATAAGACCATGGCTGAAGTCGAGAGTCTTAGTCACAGTGGTATTTGCGTTCACGATCTAAAGGAAGCGGAGGAGTTTTACTGTCAGGTTCTGGGGGCCCGCCAGAACACCCGCGTCAACTTTAATACCGATGACGCCATGCGGGGAAGGTCGGTTCACGGTTCCGTGGTTCTGGAAGATTATCTCCTCGCATTGGTGGTGGCCCATGATTACATGCCCATGCCTCCAGAAGATCAGCACCGCGGCGCCCATGGTATCCGCCACGCCTTCCGCGTCTCGCGCGCCCGGTTCGGCAAAACCCTCGACGCGCTGAGGGAGCGCAGCATTCCGTTTGAGGGCCCGGTGGACCACCCGGAAAAGGGTCCCTTTGGTCAATCCATCTACTTTAAAGACCCGAGCGGCAATTTTCTCGAAATCCTCTGGCGTCGTGATGAGGGTCAAAAGTACCAAAAACCAACCGTGCTAGACGTTGGATGAGCCTTGGAGTTTGCAATGAGTGGTCTCCAAGTCGATACCATCAACCATATTTCTATTGAGGTCTCGGACCTTAAGCGATCTGAAGATTTTTATCACCATCTGCTGGGTTTTGAGCCGCTGGGACGTGACCTCTGGCCAGACAGTGGTCCAAGCGTCTCGTTTCGAACTGTGCAAGGGCAATCCCTGATCCTCTCCGAGAATCCTAGCCTCGGCTCGCTCCCTGAGACAGGTGCTCATCAGGCCTACACAACCGCAAGATCCAACCGTGACGCCATAGCCAAAAAGTTAAAGCAGCGGGGTATCGGGATCCATACCTATCGAGAAGATCGACCTCAGGAGGCCGGGGACAATTTCTATTTCTGCGATCCGGATGGTAACCGTATTCAATTGGTTGTATCCAACAGACAATCGGCCGGAGAAGGGAACGTTCAGGGGATCGACCACGCTGCTGTGGAAGTGGTGGATCTTGAGTGGGCGGAGGATTTTTACATTAACATCTTAGGCCTTCCGGTGGATCATCGTGTCGGCTGGAGCAGCGCAGATTATGCGCGGGCAAAACGGTGGGGTGAGGGGAAAGAGGATATGGCCCCTGGAACCAGGCGTTGGGATCAACTCTATACCGAAAACAGGAGGCGGGTTCCAAGGGCAAACTCCCAGCTATTCATCCAATTTGGTAATGCCGTCTTGGGGCTCTTTCTCGCCACAAAGCATCGCCAGGAGCCTCCAGAGGAGCAAGCTGTGGGGTCGCCACGGTTCGCGTTTCGAACCAGCCGTCGTGTTTTAGACGAGGTGGTCAGGCTCTTAGACGAACACCGAAAACCCTTTCAAGGTCCTGTGGACCATCCCGCGTCGGCTCCCATTGAGAGTTCTCTTTATTTCAAAGACCCCGGGGGAAACTTTCTGGAGCTGGTGGTACCCCGATGATCATTATTTCTTCGACTGGAGGTTTTTATGGCTGAACTTCATCCCTATCCTCGATTTTCCCTGGCCGAGAGGGACCGTAGATGGGCGGCCGTGCGCAAGCTAATGCAAGAACAACGGCTAGACGTTATCGTCACCCCCCAAAACACGGGCCACTCCATGGACTTTCAGGCCAACACACGCTACCTGACCCATTGCGGGGGTGGGGGTGATGCGGACATTGCCGCGGTCTTTCCATTAGACGGGGAGGTAACCGCAGTCGCCACCACGGCTCAAGCGCGTTGGCCCAACGTACAGGATTGGACCAAAGACGTCCGTGAAGCGCGCCGCAACTATGGGCGGGTCATCGTGGAACGGCTCCACGAACTGAAGGTCGATCATGGACGTATTGGTATCACCGGTCTGGGTGAAGTTGAGGGTACACGCACGCCTGAGGGGACCATCAACCATGGGACCTGGAAGCAAATCCGTGAGGCTTTTCCCAGTGCCGAACTGGTGGATGCCACTCCTATCCTCACCGAGGTGCGCTATATCAAGAGCGAGGAGGAGATCGGAGCCCTCACGAAGTCCATGGAGATAATCGAAATGGGTTATCAGGCTGAAATCGAGGCAGCTCGACCCGGCGTAAAGGACTGGGAGGTCTGGGCCAGAGCCCAGGGTGCCATGATGCTAAACGGCTCGGAAATGCCCGTCCACTGTAACTGGCTCTCGGGGAAAAACCCCAGGCGCACACTCACTCGACCGACTATGCGCATACTCGAGCGGGGTGATTTGATCATCAATGAGCTCGAGTCCTCCTGGATTGGTTACAGATCGCAGGGTGTCCAGCCGGTCTTTGTCGAAGTAGCGAACCCGGTGCATCAGGAGCTGATCAAGGTGCAAAAGGAAGTGTTCAACAAGGTCATGGAAAACCTCAAGCCCGGCGTTACGGTCGGAGAGCTATCAGAGCTCGCACAAGCGACAGGCCAGCAGGCAGCTCCGAAGACAGGTCCCATAGCCAACGCCAAAGCGGAGATTACCATGCACGGGCGTGGGGCGGGTGATGATGGTCCCATCATTACATCGACGGCTCGTAGTCCTAAACAGCTGGCCGTGGCACTAAAGGAAAATATGGTCTTTATCTGCAAGCCCTCAGCAATTACGGCGGATGGCAACTATCACTGCACATGGGGTGATTCGGTGGTCGTCACCCGCAGCGGCGGTCGCAGATTGGGCAAGCGGCCGCACGGTCTCGCTGTCTCCGGCATGTAGTTCTCAATCGAAGGTTTTCGCGCCAAGATGCCAAGCTCGTAAAGAGAAAGATTTGGATATTTCCTCCGAACTTGGCGTCCTTTGCGCCTTTGCGCGAATCGTCCGAGTTCCCATCTGCGATCATCTGCGTGAATCTGCGGTTAAAAATCTTCTTCTT
>JACZQL010000125.1 GCA_022545745.1 Deltaproteobacteria bacterium
TGCGCGCCCTCGCTTTGCGTGAAGGGACCCCGCGACATTCAGAAGATGATCACCAAAGGGCATCCCAACCTGTGAACCAGAACCCATAATGTGCGATCAGAAAAAGATGGATGAATGGAAGGAGACCATAGCGTCGCAGCGAGGTTATAAGCGATGAAGGCCTTGGTGCTGTCCGGTGGCAAAGGGTCGCGGCTCCGACCCTTGACCGACACCTTACCAAAGCAGCTTATTCCGGTCGCCAACCGGCCCATCCTGTACTACGTCTTGGACCACCTTCGCGATGCTGGCATTAAAGAGACGGGGATAATTGTTTCCCCCGAGAATAACCCGCAGATTCATCATTCCGTTTCCCAATACGAATCCGACCTTCGTTTCACCTACATCCGGCAGGAGCAACCGTTGGGACTGGCCCACGCCGTCAAGGTGGCCCGGCCATTCCTCGGCAACGACCCCTTCGTAATGTATCTAGGTGATAACCTAATCGGTCAAGGCATCCAAGAATTTGTTGAGGCCTTTGAGACCGCCGGAGCAGACGCGGTTGTCTTACTGAAAGAGGTGGAAAACCCGCGGATGTTCGGTGTTGCTGAGGTTGACGGCGAGGGCCGCATCCGAAGATTGGTCGAAAAACCGAAGGAGCCTCGCAGCAAGCTGGCCTTGGTTGGCGTATACGTGCTCGGGCCGTCTATTCACGAGGCCATTGCTGAGATCAAGCCCTCTTGGCGTGGGGAGCTGGAGATTACCGACGCCATCCAGCGGCTCCTCGAAAAAGGCCGAACCGTTCAAAGCTTCCTGCTTAAGAGCTGGTGGCTGGATACCGGCAAGAAGGACGATCTTCTGGAGGCCAACCGCGTAGTGCTGGAGGAGTGGGCAAGTCGGGATATCCGAGGGATCGTGGATGCGGAAAGCCGGGTGGTGGATCGGGTGATAGTGGAAGAGGGGGCTTGCATAAAGCGCAGCGAGGATGGTGGGCCTGCAGTCATTGGGGCAGGGACAGTAGTTGAAAAGGCCTTTGTCGGTCCCTACACCAGCGTAGGACGGGATTGTACCATTAAAAACTCGGCGCTGGAGCACTGCGTAGTGCTGGATGGGGTAAGGCTTGAGGATGTAAGGCAAATGAAGGACAGTCTCCTAGGCCGCAACGCAGTGGTTCGGTCCCTTAAGGGAAACCACCAGCACCTAGGGCTTTTAATCGGCGACGATGCTAAGGTCTTGTTGTAATGCAAACGGGATGTCAGGTTATAATGTTACACGCAGACATTAAGAGACCTCCAAGGGAATGATCCGGTTCAAGAGGTTCATGAATACCGGAGCCACGTACACCAGTTTGACCGGGCCACCTAACAGAACCTTTCTCATTTTAGGAGGCTCTACCTATCTCGGGCATTTGCATTGTCCATGATCTTAGCCAAGGTTGCTGTAATCATTCTATTGGTGAAAATAGGAGGAGCCTGGAATGCCGTTTCAATTCAAGAGGCTGGAGATCCCGGAGTTGGTCCTCATAGAGGCTCAGGCCTTTGAGGATAGGCTCGGCTTTTTCATGGAGGCTTACAAGCAGTCTGAGTTTACAGACATCGGGATCCCGCAGGTCTTTGTTCAGGATAACTATTCCTATTCCGTGCGGGGAACTCTCCGGGGTCTGCATTACCAGCAACACCCCAAGGCTCAAGCAAAGCTGGTGACGGTCCTCAGGGGGGAGGTGTTTGATGTGGCCTTGGATATTCGCAAGGGTTCACCGACCTATGGCCAATGGGTGGGAGTCGTGCTTACGGGTCAGAAGCACCACATGCTTTACATACCGGCAGGCTTTGCTCATGGTTTCTGTGTGTTGAGCGAAGAGGCGGATATTCTCTATAAAGTGACAGAGGAGTATGCGCCGGCGCTGGATCGGGGAATTTTATGGAATGACCCGGAAGTCGGCATTCGCTGGCCCATTGAGAAACCTGTCCTTTCAGCCAAGGATGCCCAACTACCCCTGCTAAAGGAAGCCGACAACGATTTCGTGTGCGAGGAAAGACGCTCATGAAAACCCTTTTGGTAACGGGTGGCTGCGGGTTCATCGGAAGCCACTTTGTGCAGCTGCTTCTCAAGCAGACGGACTGGCGGGTACTCAACTTGGATAAACTCACCTATGCTGGAGGCCTTGAGAACTTAACGGACATTAGGGAGGGATCGCGCTACCATTTTGTGCAGGGGGATATTTCCGACAGAACACTGGTGAACCGGCTGTTTAAGGAGGAGAGACCCTGGGCGGTGGTGAACTTTGCGGCCGAGTCTCATGTGGACCGGAGTATCTTGAACTCATCGCCTTTCCTTCAGACAAACACTATCGGCACCCACGTGCTTCTGGAGGCATCTCGCTGTCACAGGGTTGAGCGCTTCATACACATCTCAACGGATGAGGTCTATGGCGATGCCGAAGGAAAAAAGTCATTTCATGAGGAAAGTCCCCTTCATCCCGGCAGTCCCTATGCCGCCAGCAAAGCCGCAGCCGATCTCCTCTGCCTGGCCTATGAGCGCACCTATCGTGTCCCAATTCTCATAGTTCGCAGCTCTAACAACTATGGCCCGTTCCAGTTTCCTGAAAAACTCATTCCTTTAATCATCCGTAATGCGTTAATCGGTGAGGAGCTACCGGTCTATGGTGATGGTTTGCAGCACAGAGATTGGCTTTATACGGAGGACAACTGTAGGGCCATTTTCCTTGTCCTCGAGCGGGGCGAGCCGGGCTCGATCTATAACGTGGGCACGGGAGAGGAGCATACGAACTTAGAGGTGGTCCGGTGGGTATGCCGTCTCCTGGCCCAAGAGTCCGGGTTGGACGATGGCAAGCTTTTGGAGCGCCTTCGCTTTGTGCCCGATCGGCCGGGCCATGACCGTCGCTACGCTATGAGTACTGAGAAGATGCGCCGGGAGCTAGGTTGGACTCCGACGGTCCCCTTTGAAACAGGCCTTAGGGTGACCGTCCGTTGGTACATGGAGCACCGAGACAGGTTGGAGCGGGTCGCCTCCAAAGACTATCAAGCCTACTACGAGGCTGTCTATAACCGTGCCTGGAACCGGTCTTGATCATGGTTCGGGTTGCTGTCATCGGCGGTATGGGTCAGCTCGGGACCGATTTGGTGCGGGTCTTACAGCAGGTCAATTCCTACCGGGTTTTTCCACTCAGCCATGCCCAGGTGGAGTGCACGGAGCCGGACTCGGTTCAACGGGTCTTATCAGAGATACGTCCGGACATCGTAGTCAACTGCGCTGCGTTTGTTAACGTGGACGAATGTGAAGACCGGCCTGAGAAGGCCTTGCGGGTCAACGCCCTGGGGGCCCTTCATGTGGCGAGGGCTTGCGCCGAGCTGAACTCACTCTGCGTTTATGTCAGCTCGGACTACGTCTTTGATGGGGAACAAGGGGAGCCCTACACGGAGGAAGACACACCACACCCACTCAACGTCTATGGCACCTCGAAGCTAGCCGGTGAGTATTTCGTGCGAAGCCTGTGTTCTAAGCACTTGGTTTTGCGCACCTCAGGGCTCTATGGGGTTACCGGCTCGAGTGGCAAAGGGGGCAACTTTGTTGAGACAATGATCCGTTTGGCAAAAGAGCGCGAGCCGATCCGAGTCGTGAATAACCAAGTTCTCACTCCGACATACACAAAAGATCTCGCCCACACGATCAAAGAGCTTTTACAGACAGAGGCCTACGGTCTCTATCACGTCACTAACAGCGGTCAGTGCTCGTGGTACGGGTTCGCCGCCAAGATCTTCGAGCTATTAGGATTGAAGCCGGATTTCGGCCAGACCACCGCTGCTGCGTTCGGATCCAAGGCGCATCGGCCTGCATATTCCGTGCTGGCCCATGACGGGCTCAAAAGGCTGGGCCTGGTGGACCCGCGCCCCTGGCCTGAGGCACTCAAGGCCTATCTCCAGGAAAAGGGCCACCTCACATTCTAAAATGCAGATAAGGTCCTCTCTTTCCTCCCAGATTGGAAATGGTTTCCATTTTTTAGCGATTGCGTGTTTTCAATTGCTCGTGTTGCGACGCGCATCGATCCTCCTCGGTCAGGATTACGGACTCTTTGCCCATTTGTATGCGGTGACCTCCATTGGATTGGCACTGACGTTGTTGGGCCTCCATGGAACGGTGATGCGTTATTTGGCCATTTGCTCGGCAAGAGATGCACGGGCTACGGCCCTTCGAATTTTATTGCATGCAGCTCGCCTTCGCGGGGCGCTTATCGTGGTGATAGGTATCGGACTCTGGTTCTATCTGTCGTCGAATCCAGCACAATGGAATCAAGTAACCATCGGACATGTTTGTTTATTTTTTGCACTGCAAGGATTCTTATTACTTCAGCATGCCGCACTCCAGGGACTAGGACTGTACCCATGGATGGCAATTGGATCTGCTTGTCTGTTTTTCGGCATGACCGTCCGAGCCACGGATCTCGCATCGCTCTTTAGGATGCTCTCGGTAGGATATGGGTCTTCCCTCGTCGTTAACGGAGTCGTGTTTATTTTCTATTTTCTCAAGAGAAGTGCCCACGATCCAAACCTTGGAGAAAAGGTGGACGGGTCTCACTTGAATAAATTCTCACTGACCCTCAGTGTGGCGGGACTATGTATAATGATCGCCGACAACAGCCCCATTGTCCTGCTCAAAGAATTCAGTTCCCCTGAGGTGTTCAGCGTTCTTGCCCTGGCTTTCAATTTGGCTCTCTATCCGTCGAGGGTCAATGCCTTGAGTGAACCCTTAATTCTTCCTGAGGTGAGCGAGGCATGGCATGTGGGTGGCAACGCCCAGGCGGGGCAACACTTTTCAAGTTGGGTCTCGATCCTACATCTGATGGGTCCCTTGCTTATGATCCCAATTGTTTTGGGCATTGGTCCCTTCATCCGGTATTTCTTTGCCCCTGAACTCGAGGGTGCCGTGTTTTTTGCGATGATATTGATTCTGGCCAACGTCGCTCGGGTTACCTCACCGATCTTAGTGTCGGTCCTTGTGGGCGGTGGACGTCCCGGCCTGTCGGCCCTCTGTAGCGCCATCAAAATGGTCATCGACATAGGTCTCATCCTTTTGCTGCGAGGAAATTCACCGGAGATTCTTGTCGTCGCTTTGACGTGTTCATGGGTTGTTTATATTAATCTCCTCACTATTTTCGCTCGTCAGCAACTCTTATTGCCATGGAAGCTGGATTGGTTTGTGACCCTCTTTGTTCTCGTGAGTGTGGCCACACTCTTTACTGGACTTGCAGTGCCACTATTGACTGCGGTCTGGTTTGTGGTATTGGGAGTCGCAATCGCGAGAGGGACGGTGTTGTTGCGTTCAAAAGGACACTTGAGTCACGCGGAGGATCAGCAACACAGGGTATCCCATTCTGTCGATTAGCAACCATTATGTCCAATTGGCAGCGTGGCATTAGCCTGACTAGAGAGATTCTTACCCTCCGATAAGGAACATTTCTGATGATTGATAAGACTGATAATGCATCCTCCTGGTTTGAACCTACTTCCTGCTTGTATTGCGGGGCTGCACAATTATCACCGTGGCTCAATGGCATTCAGGACCGACTGGGATATGTACCGGGTTGTTGGTCTTTCCTGAAGTGTGAAAGTTGCAAA
>JACZQL010000126.1 GCA_022545745.1 Deltaproteobacteria bacterium
AAAATGCAGTGAAAGGACGCGATTTAGTTTCGTTAGAAAGGTTTCATGACTCTATATTCGGTCAGCTTGGAAAAAAGTTAGGATATTTTTACGAACAACAAGCTGGTTCATGGATAGCAATGAGTGACGAAGAACGAGAGTCGTATAAGAGAAACGAAATTTTCAACAAATATCTTCCAGATGATCATGATATGAGAATACCTGCAAACGATGCTATTCAAGCAATGGCTGCAGGTATTTTCAACCAGCGATTTTCTCGCCTGCTTGGACTTTTTTGAATCCTTATTCACCACCCGGAATTTTGCATTGTAGTGACCCTTAAATCAACCTGGGGGACGCGGTTCAAAGAATTTGATTTGACACCATGACCGCCTCCAGCTACTCTCGATCTTTGTTGAGGAGGATGTATTATTATGATTTTTCAAGAACTCAATCTTGGGAAATGTAAAACCTATCTCATCGCTTGTGAGAATACCCACAGGGCAGTCATTGTCGATCCCGTTAGAGAGAGGATCGACCGATACCTTTCGTTACTCGCGTATCAGGGCTTGAGGCTGGACGATCTGATTGATACCCACACTCATGCGGACCACCGTACCGCCACCTTTGAACTCAAAGACCTAACCGGTGCAAACGTCATCATGCACCGACGGGCACCTGCACCTTTCGTCGATATCCATGTGGACGACGGGGAAACTGTCACCGTCGGGGACCTCGCCATCAAGATCCTCCATACCCCTGGACACACCCCTGATAGCATGAGCCTTTACGTGAAAGACAAGGTTCTGACTGGCGATACGCTGCTCATTCGAGGCACCGGGAGATGCGACTTTGCCGGCGGTGACGCGAGTGCTCAGTTTGATGCCATTACCCAGAAACTCTTCCAACTTCCGGACGCAACCCAGGTCTTCCCGGCCCACGACTATCGCGGCAACACCATGTCCACCATCGGCGACGAAAAGCGGCTAAACCCCCGCGTCGCAGGACGTACAAAAGAGGCCTATGTGGAGATTATGACCAACCTGGGTCTGCCCCTGCCCGATAAAATTCAAGAGGTCCTCCAACCCAATCAAACTGCCCTTGATGACGACCGAATCGCGTTCCCAAGCCTCGCCGAATTGAATCAGGTGCGGCAGTTAACCCCGCAAGAGGTGCAAGCCCTGCTCGCGGCCTCCTTACCTCCCCTCCTCGTGGATGTCCGCGAGCCAGTGGAGTATTCGGGCGAGCTTGGACATATTTCCGGCAGCCTGCTGATCCCACTTAAAGAGCTCCCCACAAGGGCTAACGAGCTGGAAGCACACAAGAACCAACATATCGTTGCCATCTGCCGCGCCGGGGTGCGCAGCACCACTGCGGCGGCTATCCTGACGGGTCTTGGTTTCGAGCAGGTGTCGAACCTTCGGGGAGGAATGGTGGATTGGAACGATCAGCAGCTTCCGATTACACGTTAATTTAGCAATACCGCCAAAGCCACCACTTTTCAAAACCGAGCTTGGCCCAATAGATCATACGAGACGGTCCCCAAGAGCGTGATTCCAACGTCCCGAAGGGCGGCCACCCGCGCGGATATATGGTTCGATTTGCGGCGGCGCGCCCTGCGCCGCAGGCCAGCAGTCATATGGTATGCAGTCGGAGGGTGGTGGGATCGCCCCGACCTGTGATTTTCACCGTCAGGTTGTGGGCCACGACATCGGCTTCCTGGTGAGCCACCATACCGGCCTTAGATGCCGGCATCTCTGCGCAGTCGCCGATGGCATAGACATTGTCCCATTTGGTGGCCAGCGTTTCATAATCAACCCTGATACCATTCTCCGTATCGGCCAAACCAGAATCCCTCAACACCTGCGCAGGTCTATGAGGGGGAATCATAAATAATAAATCATAGGAGAGCTTATAACCGTAAAGACCCACAACGACTTTTTTCTCCGGGTCCACGGACTGCACGACGAAATCATAGTTCTGCTTGATATTTCTCCCTTTGCTCTGGGCGTCCATCCAAACCACTGGGTCGTGCGCTTCCCCCGAGGGCTCAGGGTCTCGCGTGAAATACTCGATCTCTACACGGTCGCGGCGACCTGCGTCGCGAAAATAACTGTCCAGTAACCACTGGGTCTCATAGGGAGCCGGTGGACAGCGATAGGGTCCCAAAGGAACTCCCACAAGGATTCGGCCTTCGTTAAATTGCTGCAGGGCCTGTTGAACCCTCAATGCCGCATCCATCTCCCAGGCGTGGTTAGCTCCCTCGCTAAAACCCGGGATCATTTCGGGCATCGTCTGCAGGCCAAGGGCAACAACGAGGTGATCGTATGGGACCCTCTTGCTGTCGAGTACCACCTCCTGACGACCCGGGTCGATGTCGAGGATTTCAGCCTGCATGACCTTAACCTTGCGCCGCTCTAGTATCTGCAGTTTTCTTTTCAGATCCTCCGGCCTACGTTGCCCCAACATCAAAAAGAGGAAGGACGGTGTAAAGATATGTTCATCACGCCGATCGATTAGAATCACATCATGTTTGGCCCCAAGAGAACGGCCCAGCTTGGTGGCGGCCACAAGGCCCCCGATACCACCACCCAGGATAACAATTTGAGCCCGTCCATTGACCACGTTAGCTGCCCACGCTTCCAGTTATCCCAACCGACACCGTCAGCTATTTCCCCTGCTGCCTCATCTGCCGCCGACGCGAAACGAGGCCGAGGCCACGGATATTCCTAAGTCGTTGCTCCCGCCACATGTCCTGCTCCGCCCTCCCCTCTTGGGTGAGCTCTCGACCGAACCAAGAGGTGGAGCGAAGCAAAAACACCAGGATGGTATCCGAAAAGGCCTTGATGCGTTCCATGAACCAATCAAACATTCGCTGTAACATCACTTCATCCTATCAATGTCCGCACTGTGGTTTCATTGTATTCACCAGGCCAGACCAAAGTTAGAAATATTTTTTCGACAACGACCTCGTACCCTAGCGGAGAAATGTGTCTTCCTGTTCCAACCCCGCAACGGCTTCCTTGATAGAAAGCTCTGTCGGCATCCCTTCACCCAACAGACCGATCTGGCGAAAGAACTGACCGATCTGTGCATGGTCCCTTGGGGTCACCTGGGTATAGGGTCGCACCGGATCACCGATATCGACACCGAAATGCCTCAACGCTGACTTCATTATAGGAGGTAACCCGTAGGCCGCCCATTTACCGGGAAACAAAGAAAAACACCGCTGCCAGTACCGGGCACGATTAATGTCACCTTCACGGAAGGCCTTGACCACCTGCGCACCGATACGAGTCCCGGGGGGTGGCATGGTGGCCCCGGAGCCACCCATCATCAGCGTCGCAAGGAGCGGCTGCATGGTGGTAAAGTAATGCCCCTTCCCTGCCATCTCGATCTGCTCCACCAGCCGGGTAATCTTGGTAATGTCACGCGAGCTTTCCTTGAAATACTGAATGTTGGTCAACTCGCTAAGTTTCACGAAGGTCTCGATGGGGGGATCAGCCCCAGGGCCTGGATTATGATAGGTAACCACGGGCAAAGGACTGGCGGAGGCTACCTGAGTAAAGTACTCGACGATCTCCGCTATGGTGGGCTGCTGGCCCCATGGTCTGAGCTGCATTAACACCTGCGCCATGTCGGCCCCCACGCTGGCGGCATATTCGGCCAGCTCAATAACCTCATGGGGGGACGGGCTGGAGCACCCGGCTAGGACCGGCACGCGCTTGCCAACCATTTCGGTCCCAATACGAAGCAACTCCTTGCGCTGGTCCAGGGTCAACATAGTGTATTCCGCGGCCTCGACGGCCGCGATAGAGATAGCATCACAGTCGGCTACCAGGAACTCGATCTCATGCTCCAACGCCTTGTAATTGACGCGATCGTCTTCCCCGAAGGGTGTGAGACAAGCTCCAATGATGCCGTGAACCGGTTTGTCGAGTGGCATAGGTTTCTCCTCCGATGGAATGGCTAATTGAGGATTTCCGCAACGATCCGAGCGTGGGCCGCGTCACTGCCTTTGATCATGAGTGGAAACGCGAGGATTCGGCTCTTCTTCCCGACGATCCTACCCAAATGGGTCACATTTTCGGCGATGAGCACCTCGTTGCCCAGGAGAGTCTTGTGCACCGGAAACTTGAAATCTTTCGGGCGCAGAGGGGTGGGGAGATCCACAGTAATACAGTCAATCCCGAATAGCTTAACGCCTTTGTTTACGAGCCATTCTGCCGCGTCCACGGAAAGATATGGATGGAGATTGTAGTCCGGGCTTTCGAATTTCGCATCCCAGCCCGTAAACAGCATCACGATATCCCCTCGGTTAACGGTCACCCCTGAATCCTCCAGTTCCTTTGCGGTGACCTCCTCCCCACCCTTTTTCTTCACCGGGATCACGGCTCCGGGTCCGACAAAGGACTCCAAAGGTATCTCCTCGATGGACTTTCCATTGGCAACGATGTGAACCGGTGCATCCACGTGGGTCCCTGCGTGACAGGGTAGCGAGATTTCAGTGACATTGAGGGCGTGCCCTTTGCTCAGGCTAAAACACTGATTCACATGAACATCAGGAAGCACAGGGATCTTTGGCATCCCGTCATAGATAACGCGGGAAAGATCGACCATTTCCATGATTGTGCAACTCTCCTTAGCCTCCGTTTCGCCATTTCGAGTAAAGTGGATCCTTGTCCACGAAGGCCCGCTTGATCCCATCATGGGCCAACCAAAAAATATCCAGCGTCTTTTGAATCGCCTGACGTACCTGTTCTTGTTGGAGATCCGTCACCGCATACTTTTTTACCGCCACCGGCCCAACCTTCATATGCTCTTCATCCACCCCCATATGAAGGGTCCAAAAATGAACATCTTCAGAATCTCTGTCAAAGCCGTAATGCTTGGTCAACCCGTTGACAATCCTAGCCATCCGTTTGTTTGCAGTTCCTTCTAAACCAAAGCCTTGGCTGGCATAAAGCTCAAGCCAGGATCTCTGGTAGATCAAGAGCTCCCGCCAATCCAGAAACGCAAGGGTCTCAGGCAGGGGCTCAACTCGATCCAGCTCCTCTCTGGAATAACCACAGGCCTCAGCAAAACGGATATAAAGCCTTTTATGGCTATCCGTACCCGTGAGTTCGCCTGTCCCCTCCTCCACCACATTCTCAATCCACATCTTTTCTAAGACCGCATCATCAGGACACCGACCCAGCATGGCCGCAATGGGTTTCGGGAAGGGTTTAGGAAAAAACAGATAAAACTGCCCGGCAAATCCCTTCAGGCCCTCGCGGCTCAGCTCTCCATTTTCGATCAACTCGATAACGGGGTGATCCTTGGAGTGTTTCTTAGAGACCATTTCTTCGATTTCTTTGACAAATGCCTCACCTGAAAGTGACATGCATTTCTCCTGCTTATTTAACCCAGCGGTGAAAATCATGTGCATTGAAATACTCTTTAAGATCTACCTTTTTGAATCTTGCCCTCTCAAAAATGGGTAGGTCGGACCCCCTTTTCAGATTTTTATATTTCCATGGAACTGTGGCATCAATAATCATCTTTGCCTTCCCCACGAAACTTCCATCCACAAGCTCTCTGGCCCCTGCAATGGGATTATTCCTGTGAGCTTTGACCTCTGGA
>JACZQL010000127.1 GCA_022545745.1 Deltaproteobacteria bacterium
GGGGCCGGCCGTCTCTCCGGAGACAAAGTGGAGCTAGGGCTGGTGCCGCTGGGTTCGATTGGCATGGGGCTCTGTTCGATCCTACTCTACTCATCGACTCCTTCCTATCTCCAAGTATCAATGGCACTTGTCCTGCTGGGATTTTCCGGTGGGCTTTTCATTGTGCCCTTGTATGCCCTGGTTCAGCAAAGGAGCCAAAAAGAGGAGAAGGGCAAGTTAATTGCCACAGCCAATTTCCTGGGCACCTCGGGCGTCTTGCTTGCCTCCGCAGTTCTCTGGTCATTCCGTGACCTGCTCCAAATTCAGGGAGACAGGATCGTTCTGATTTTCGGGCTCTTCACGCTTGCAGCAACGCTCTACATCATGAGCATACTGCCTGACTTTCTGATCCGATTCAGTCTGTGGATCCTCACTCACACCATCTACAGGATACGCATTGTGGGTCAGGAGCATGTTCCCTTCCGGGGGCCTGCGCTGCTCGTCTGCAATCACATTTCACATGTGGATGGACTGCTAGTCGCGGCATGTGTTCAACGGTTTATCCGCTTTATGGTTTATCGGCCTTATTACGAGATTAGGTGGCTCCGTTGGCTGTTTCGCCTGATGAAGGCAATCCCTGTCTCGGGACGAAATCGAAGAGAGATAGTCGAATCACTCGAGCGTGCACGTGAGGGGCTGCGTCAAGGCCACGTGGTGTGCATTTTTGCCGAGGGGGCAATCAGCCGGACGGGAAATCTCCTTCCGTTCAAGAGAGGGTTTGAGAAGATTGTCGCAGGGTTGGACATCCCTGTCATCCCGGTTCATCTGGACCGGTTGTGGGGAAGCATTTTCAGTTTTAAAGATGGCTCTTTCTTCTGGAAATGGCCCCAGCGTATTCCTTATCCAGTCACCGTTACCTTTAGCGCCCCTATGCCCTCCACAGCATCGGCCGAGGACGCACGGCAGGCGATCATGGAATTGGGAACTGATGCAGTACAGTATAGGCGGACCTCGCGGGATCTTCTGCACTTCAGGTTCCTAGAGCGCGCTAAGCGACGTTGGTTTTCGTTTGCCATGGCCGATTCCACCGGCAAGGAGCTAACTTATGGAAAGGCTCTCGTGGCCAGCCTGTTGCTCGCCCGCTGGGTTCGAAAAAGTTGCCTAGGAGATACGATGGTGGGGGTACTCTTGCCCTCATCGATAGCCGGGGCCTTGGCAAATATTGCCGTGCTTCTGGCCGGGAAGGTCCCCGTCAACCTTAACTTCACGGCAGGACAAAAGGCCATGGCGTCAGCCATCCGGCAGTGTGAGATACGAACTGTCCTGACATCCCGGTTGTTTCTTGCCAAGGCGAGAGTCGATAAAATTGAGGGGATGGTCTTTCTTGAGGAGATCGTGAAACAGACAACAGTATTTCAGAAGGTCCGGACTACCCTCCTTGGCTTTCTTCTTCCGCCAAGATTCCTGCATGCCCTTTACGACCATGGAGAGAGGGATTCCAACGCCCTCGCCACAGTCATCTTCTCCAGCGGGAGCACCGGGGAGCCGAAGGGCGTCATGCTATCCCATCACAATATTCTCTCCAACCTCGAGGGGATGGCCCAGATCTTTTGGGTCACCGGGAAAGACCGCGTCATGGGTGTCCTTCCATTTTTTCATTCCTTTGGATTTACCGGTACCCTCTGGTTACCGCTCGTTTGCGGTTTCAGCGCGGTCTATCATTCCAACCCCATGGATGCCAAGACCATCGGTGAAATGGTCTCCAAGTATAAAGCTACGGTTTTAATCTCGACTCCCACCTTTTACGCTGCATATATCCGCAGATGCTCGCAGAGGGAGTTTTCCTCGCTACGATATGCGATCGCCGGCGCTGAGAAACTGCGTGAGTCCATAGCAGCGGACTTCAAAGAAAAGTTCAACCGGGAGCTCTTGGAGGGGTACGGTTGCACTGAGATGGCGCCAGTGGTCTCGGTGAATATTCCGGATGTAGAGGAGGGGAGTGAGCGCCAGACCGGTATCAAGCATGGGACAGTAGGCCATCCCGTCCCAGGGGTTGCCGTCAAAGTGGTGGATCCTGAGACAGGTGAACCGCTCTCCTGTGGTGAAGAGGGGTTGCTCCTGGTCAAAGGCCCTAATCAGATGATCGGCTACCTGGGTCAACCCGAAAAGACGGCAGAGGTCCAAAGGGACGGCTGGTACGTCACTGGAGACATCGCATCCATCGATGAAGATGGCTTTATCCGAATCACGGATCGTCTCTCCCGCTTCAGCAAGATCGGAGGGGAAATGGTACCTCACATAAAAGTGGAGGAGACAGTCAATGAAATACTAGGGGATCAAGGCTGCGTGGTCACAGCGATACCGGATGAGCAGAAGGGCGAACGGCTCGTAGTCCTTTATGTAAAGAGAGGTGTCACACCAGCCGAGGTGTGGGACCAATTAGCTCAAACTGATCTCCCGAAGCTCTGGCTTCCCAAACGAGAGAACCTCTACGCCATCGAGTCCATTCCAACACTGTCAACAGGGAAGGTGGATCTTAGGAAGGTCAAGGCCATTGCCTTGGAAAAGTCTTCAGTTGCCAAGACCGCTATTGGACCATGAGCAAGTCGATCTCGGATCTCCTAGCTTAGGACGAGAGGTTAGCGGCCCCGCCCTTTAATCTCTACGGGTTAATTCCCCGCAGCTTGCTGCGGATTTGAAGAGAGATTCTTCGGCTTTCAGCCTCAGAATGACATTGGTCTGTCATGCTGAGCCAAGCGAAGCATCTCCCTCAGATACTCCGTAGATTGCTGCAGGGTAGTTCATTTTTCATAGGGTTCATGAGTTAATCTTACTCGAGTCTCGATGTAAATTTCCAGCGAACCGATCTTTTGGTCGGAGAGCCCATGCAGATTTGCAACCAGCCGGTCTGCGTGGTAAAGCAAATGGGCATGCAGGGAGGAGGGGGAAGACAAGAAGTGGACTTTAAAAGCTTAGCAGAGAAATCGTTGCGAGGTGAGATCTTGACCCGTGAAGAGATGTTCTCGGTTCTCCACGCTTCGGTCGAGAGACTGCCGGAGCTACTCGATGCCGCCTTCAGGGTGCGCCGCCACTATTTCGGCAAACGAGTCCAGATTCATGTCCTGCAGAATGCCAAGAGCGGGCTCTGCCCGGAAGACTGCCACTACTGTTCTCAGTCTTCGGTCTCTCATGCCCCAATCGACAAATATCCCCTCCTGCCCAGAGAGAGACTCATCGAGGGAGCGGTCAAAGCCAAGGCGGCCGGTGCTGTGAGATACTGCATCGTTAACAGCGGAAGGGGCCCTACCGATAGAGAAATAGAGGAGATGGCAGAGGTGGTGCGGGAGATCAAAAATAAGGTGCAGATCAACATCTGTTGTTCCCTCGGCATCATGAGTGAGGCAAAGGCCAGGATTCTCAAAGAGGCCGGGGTCGAGCGCATCAACCACAATCTCAACACGAGCCGGCGGCATCATCCCAACATTTGCACGACCCACAGCTACGATGATCGGGTAGGAACCGTCAATAACGCAAAATCCGCCGGACTCTCTTCTTGCTGTGGTGGCATCATCGGCATGGGCGAGACAGAAGACGACACGATGGATCTGGCCCTGGCCTTAAGGGAGCTGGACGTTGATTCCATTCCAATTAATTTTCTCCATCCGATTCCAGGGACCCCTCTGAACGGGGCAAACCACTTGACGCCGCAGAAGTGTCTTAAAACTCTTTGCCTCTTTCGCTTTATTAACCCGACCAAGGAGATCCGGGTGGCTGGAGGAAGGGAGATTAACCTGCGCTCGCTCCAGCCCTTGAGCCTTTACCCTGCAAACTCTATCTTTGTGAACGGGTATCTGACCACGTCAGGCCAGGAAGCCTCGGATGCCCACCGAATGATTGAGGACCTCGGTTTTGAGATCGATGAGGGGGGGGTAGATGGGTTTTTGCAGGACCGGAGCGAAGAGCCGGTTTGATTGAAGGCGGCTAATCCGCTTTAATACTAAGCAATCTATCTGTGTTGGGAGAATTCAGTGGCACGAATTACGTTAGAAGATTGCCTCGTCAAGGTTTCTAATCGTTTTCAGCTGGCTATACTCGCGACGAAGAGGGCCAAGCAGCTCCTCAAGGGCGCAAAGCCTCTGCTCGAGTCGAACAATCGGGAGATTGTTCTGGCCCTCAGGGAGATTGCAGCCGGACTAGTACGAGGGGTCGGTAAAGAGCTCAAACCTCAATAATTCATCCAGCAGAAGTTCTAAAGGCCGCTCAGGCTGTCTCCTAGACGGCAGCCCCTTCGCTCAGTGCGGCTGGGGTTCAATGATTACTTTTATCGAGTTCCGGGCACTTGCGACGAGTTGAAAGCCCAGGCCGGCCTCAGATAGGTCCAGTCGATGCGAGATCATCTCGCGTACCCGCACGCGATGATTCCGAAGCAACTCTATAGCCTCGACGATATCTTGGGGGCTGCCGGCGTAGGAGGTGGTAATGGTCACCTCGTTACGCCAGAATTCATAAAGTGGAATCGTTACGCCAACTCCCTCCGGCGCCGTTGCGAAAAAGAGGAGTGTCCCTCCGCGCTCCACGGTTTCCAACGCCTGTTGGATCGCCTGCGGTGCTCCGCTGCAGACAATCACGAGATCGGCCAACCGCCCGTCGTTTGCTTCGCGCAGGCGTGCTGGCACATTCTCTGTGGCGAGGATGGTTGTGTCGGCCCCCAGTTCCCCCGCCATCTTTAGGCGGTATTCGTTGATGTCTGTTGCCACCACGCGTTCGGCGCCGTGAGCGCGGGCCATCTGAATGTGGAGCAGACCGGAAATTCCACTGCCGATCACCAAGACACTCTGTTTTGGATTCAGCCCCGCTATTCTCTGTCCTCGAACGACGCATGCCACAGGTTCGATAAAAGAGCCTTCTTCAAAGGAAAGCTCCTCGGGCAAGAGGAAGGTGCCGAGATCGACGTTGATCTTCGGCACACGGATGTACTCGGCAAAGCCGCCTGGATCAAAACGGGTCTGGCGCAGCGTATCGCATACCGAATGATGACCGCTGAGGCAGTAACGGCAGCGATTACAGGGGACATGGTGGGAGACAAAAACGCGGTCCCCGGGTCGGAAGCGGTTCTCGCCCTCTCCCACGCTGGCGATCTCACCGGCGATTTCATGCCCCAGTACGAGGGGTGCCTTCTTGATGCGGTACCACTCCATCACGTCGGTACCGCAAATGCCGCTGGCCCTGATTCGCACCAGCAGCTCGCCAGGCCCTATGGAGGGAACGGGCATCTCTTCGAGGCGCACGTCTCGATTGTTGTAATACATCGCAACTCGCATAAGATCGTGCCCTGCCTTCGTGTTTGTTATTCGCGCCCGTGGTTCATTTTTAGTTTCTAACCATCAAATCTTCAACAGAACGACTTCAACAAAGATCATCGCGCCAAGACGCCAAGGCGCAAAGAATCAAATCCGAATTCCGAATATCGAAACTCGAAACAATATTGAAGTCTAAAGTTCTCAAACAACGGTTGTAAAGGCCAGGCTGTTTATGACGTTTGTATTTTTGTCATTTGGATTTGTTTCGGACTTCGGATTTCGGGTTTCTACTCTTGTTTGTTCTTGGCGTGCTT
>JACZQL010000128.1 GCA_022545745.1 Deltaproteobacteria bacterium
TCGGGGTCTAATCTGCGCCTCAAATCCCACAGGCAACGCCACCGCAATCCCCGTAGGGATGAGGGCTCGTTCCAACGGTGCCAGCTCTAGGTCGCCTTCCAGATCCGCGTAGAGATCCATCCCCGCCGACCCATCTGTCATATAGCTGGGCAGAGGGAGAGCCGGGCCCCTCCAACGCACACACTTTATTTGGACTTCAACCTCATCCACTGGCGCCAGTCCAGGAAATTCACACTATGGATAGCAGAAATTAGAGGCTAAGTTCTAGGGGGATTTTATCGCAATCACCCAAAAGGGTAAGGGCAATCTCCTCGGGCCGAAGGATCCTACCTGCCAGCCCAACGAGATCGTCTCGGGAGACGGCACGGATCCCCGCTGAGATCTCCTCTAGAGATATCGCCTCGCCGAAATAAATCTCACTCCTGGCAATATGGCTCATCCAGGAATCGGTGGATTCAAGCCCCAAAATCATGTTGCCAATCAACTGACTCTTGGCCCGATCCAATTCTTTCTTGGTAACCTTTCCCGCTGTGACGCGACGCATCTCGATGACAATGAGCTCCACCACCTCTTTCACCCATTCGGACTTGGTCCCCGCATAAACCGCCAGGTATCCCACATCACAATAGGAGGACAAAAAGGAGTAAATAGAATAGGCCTTCCCCCTCTTCTCACGAACCTCCTGAAAGAGGCGGGAACTCATCCCCCCACCCAGGAGGGTACTGAGAAGGTACGCCACATAGCGTTGTTCGTGGGACTGGTGGATCCCGCTGACTCCCAGGCAGAGATGGACCTGTTCCAGCTCCTTGGAATGCCTGAATACTCCTTTATGGAACTGGGGTAGAGACGACTTCCCCGTCAAAGGACCAACCTGGAGGGAGGAAAAATCTCGCTTGGCCCTCTCGAGTAGATCCTCATGACGCAGATTGCCCGCCCCTGCAATAATCACACGGCCTGGGAGATAGCGGTCACGAACAAATTTGAGAAATTCCTCCCGTTTGAAATTGGAGACGGCTGAAACCTCACCGCAAATGGGCCGACCCAGCGGATGGTCACCAAACAAATCCAGATTGAACAGATCATGGACGTAATCGTCCGGGGTGTCTTCCCCCTGACAGATTTCTTGAATCACTACGGATCTCTCCCGGTCGATTTCCTCCTGATCGAAAACGGAATGAAGAAAGAGATCCGTCAACACATCCAAGGCCAAAGGCAAGTTTTCATCCAATACCTTGGCGTAATAGCAGGTGGTCTCCTTACCGGTGAAGGCGTTGAGGACCCCACCCACGGAGTCCATCTCTTCGGCGATCTCGGCCGCACTTCGTCGCTCCGTCCCCTTAAAGAGAAGGTGCTCGATGAAGTGGGAAATCCCGCCCTGTTGGCGAGACTCATGACGAGACCCGTTTTCCACCCAGATCCCCAGGCTGACGGACCTCATTTCTGACCTTTCTTCCGAAAGGACTCGAATGCCGTTATCGAGAACTGTTTTGGTAAACATGAAATTGGTGTGAATAGTAAACAGCGAATGGAGAATAGCCTTAGAGGGTTATTTACTTTTCACTTTTTCCATTCGCCATTTGCCGGCTTAGCGTTCCCCTTGACTGGGTTTTCCTGAATCCTCCAGGGCGTCTTTTCGACTGAGCTTGACTTTCCCTTGTCTATCGATGTCGATGACCTTGACCATCACCTCCTCCCCCTCTTTTAGTACATCCGTCACACGACGGACACGCTCAGGGGCCAGCTGCGAAATATGGACCAGCCCGTCGGTCCCCGGTAAGATCTCCACAAATGCCCCAAAGTCTACGATGCGTCTAACGGTTCCCTTGTAGATCTTCCCGATGACCGCTTCATCGGTGATTCTTTCGATGATCTCCACCGCTCTCTGTGCGGCCGATTCATCGCTCGATGCAATGGTCACCGTACCATCGTCTTCCACGTCAATCTTCACACCGGTCCGCTCCACAATGCTGCGTATGACCTTGCCTCCCGGTCCGATGATCTCCCGAATTTTCTCGGGCTTGACCTTTAGCGTAATGATCCGCGGGGCATGACCGGACACCTCGCTACGGGGCTCCGCAAGGGTGGCCTCCATAATCGAAAGGATGTGCAGTCTTCCCTCTCTAGCCTGATAGAGTGCTTCCCGCATAATCTCGCGAGTCACGCCGCTGATTTTGATATCCATCTGTAAAGCCGTGATACCATCACGTGTGCCGGCAACCTTGAAGTCCATGTCCCCCAGATGGTCCTCATCCCCCAAGATGTCCGAGAGAATCCGCACCTCTCCATCCTCCTTAATCAAACCCATGGCAATCCCGGCCACCGGGGCCTTAATCGGCACACCCGCATCCATGAGGGCGAGGGAACCACCACAAACCGTGGCCATGGATGTGGATCCGTTGGACTCCAGGATCTCTGAAACAATGCGGACGGTATAGGGGAAGCTATCTTCCAAGGGCAAGACCTGGAGCAGGGCTCGTTCTGCCAAAGCCCCATGCCCGATCTCCCTGCGGCCTGGTCCACGAAGGAACTTCACTTCCCCCACGCTGTAGGGTGGGAAATTGTAATGGAGCATAAACTTTTTGTAATCTTCGCCCATCAAAGATTCAATTTTTTGGCTATCGGAGGAAGTCCCCAACGTGGCCACTACAAGTGCCTGGGTTTCTCCACGGGTAAAGAGGGCCGACCCGTGGGTACGAGGGAGAATCCCGACTTCACAGGTCACTTGACGAACATCCTTGAGACCCCTACCGTCAATCCTAACGCGCTCCTTCACGATGAGCCGACGGAGGTGTTCCGTCTCAATATGATCTAAGACCTCCTGGATCTCTTTTCCCCTTTCCGGAAATTCGAGAAGGGCTTGTGAGAGGGCCGCACTCTTGATATCCGCCATGCTGTTGCTGCGCTGGCGCTTGTCAGGGATCTTAATGGCTTGCTGAATCTTATCCTGGGCGAGGTCCCGGACCTTTTGAACTAATACGCCATCCTGCTCCTTTTCGGGAACCGGTCGTTTCTCTCGTCCTATCTCCCCCTTGATCTCTTCCTGAAGGTCGAGCAGTGTCTGGATGGCTTCATGTCCTTGAAACAGGGCCTCCAGCACACCGTCCTCAGGCACGAAACCGACGCTACCTTCTACCATGACGATACTGTCACGTTTACCCGTGAGAAAGATATTGACGTCACTCTCCTGGAGCTGGGTCTGAGTTGGGTTCATGACCCACCGACCGCCGATTCTTCCGACCCGAATTCCTGCAATGGGTCCCTGGAAAGGGATATTAGAAACTTCCAATGCAACGGAGGCTCCAAGCATGGCCACCACATCCGGATCGTTTTCTTTGTCCACCGAAAGGACGGTGGCAATCACCTGGGTTTCACACTTAAACCCATCCGCAAATAGGGGACGGATGGATCGATCAATGAGTCTGCAGGTGAGGATCTCCTTTTCTGTAGGACGTCCCTCTCTTTTGAAAAATCCCCCTGGAATCTTCCCTGCAGCGAACGTCTTTTCCTGATAATCCACCGTCAATGGGAAAAAATCTATATTTTCCCGGGTTTCTCTAGCCGCCACGGCAGTCACCAACACTACGGTTTCTCCGTAACGAACCAGTGCAGCGCCATCGGCCTGCTTCGCAACCTTGCCGACCTCTATCGATAGAGGACGACCATGGTAGTCTACTTCCACTCGTTTAATCATAGGCAGTACCTTGGTAGATACAGGTGAGAATAAAGAAAACAGACAGGAGGATCGCTACTTCCTGATCCCTAACCGATTGATGAGGCTTTGGTATCTTGCAAAATCGTTTTTCTTCAGATACTCAAGATGCCTTCTCCTCTGACCAACGAGCTTGAGGAGGCCAAGACGGGAATGATGATCCTTAACGTGGATCTTAAAATGCTCCGTAAGGTAGGAAATGCGCTGACTCAGTAGGGCAACCTGCACCTCAGCCGATCCGGTATCGGTGCTATGGACCCGGAACCGCTCAATGGTGTCTCTCTTATGATCCTGAACAATTCCCATGTGCCCCTGTTAACCTTCTCTCCCTTTCACTTACTCCTTCTTTTTAATTGTGTATTTTTTAGCACACTCTCAAACCCATGTAAAGCGAACGGGCTAAGTGGTTTTCCGTTTTTTCTGGGTACTCAAGAAATGGCCGTCCTGGCTGCATTATTTGTCTCCCCGGGTAAAAACACGGAACAATTGCCACCTTCCACCGCTCTCCCCGTGAACCCATTGGGCTAAGGCAACCAGACCCCCCCCCACCTCGGAAACGCACACCATCCTTTCCCCATCCTTGGGCAGACCCAATTCTAGCAGCACCTCCTGCCGACCGGCCCTGAGCCAGGACTCCTCGCGAGCCTCCAAGGGAACCTGACGGAAGTGCCCGAGGGCCCTGGCCAAGGGGACAAGGGGGACTTCTCCCTTGTCCTCTTTCATGGATTGCACCTCATCTATAGAAACCGCTTGATCTACGCTCAAGTGACCGCAGGTTAGCCGTCGAAGGCTCTTTAGGTGGCCGCCGCAACCAAGGGTCCTGCCCATATCGGCGGCCATGGTGCGGATATAAGTTCCCTTGGAACAGATCACTTCAAATCCCAATTCGGCCCCGTTCAACTTCCATAGCCGGAGGCTCTCAATGTGAATTTCACGCGCAGGACGAGGCACGGTTTTCCCCTGCCGGGCCAGGCGATACAGCGGTACCCCACCCCTTTTAAGGGCAGAAAACATGGGAGGAACTTGCCTTAGTGATCCAGTAAAGGCCGTCTGGAGACGCTCCAATTCCTGTTGATCCAAATCGGGCGCATCCCGAACCTCCAACACCTGCCCCGTCCGGTCCTCTGTATCCGTCTCAACTCCTAAGGTGATAATACCCGTATAGCTCTTTTGCTCATTAAGAAAGATCTCAGCCACCTTGGTTCCGTCATTGACCCCCACCAGAAGTAGACCCGAGGCAAACGGGTCCAGGCTGCCCAGATGTCCAACCTTTCTAGCGCCCATAATGGCCTTGACCCGTTGAACCACTTTGGCAGAGGTGGGACCTACCGGTTTATCAATGAGGAGAAGACCGCTTTCCATAACCTTGAGACAGGAAATTTAGCAATTAAAACCAACCAAACATAATTGAAATTTTCCCTTAAATTTGCGACTAGGAAATCGGATAAGCCACGATTCGCCCTGTGGAATAACTTCACGGCGAAACCGATATATTTTCTGTCGAGGAGGTATTCCACGGGGCGGAAATCTTTGTTGAAGTCGTTCTGTTGAACATTCTATCGGCAAGGATCTAAAACTCCTTGTTTCTCCAGCTTCCGGTTTTGAGTTCTTAACTGCTATTGGCCATTCGCAATTTGCGATTTGCTACTGGTCATCCTTAACCTTCCGTAAAAGCTCCTCGATTCGCTGGGCGTTTGCCGGGGTATCATCATAAAGAAACTCTAGGGTCGGTACAAAGCGCAACTTGAGTCCTCGCGCGATCTTGGAGCGAATAAAACCCGTCGCACTATCCAATCCGGAAAGGACCTCTTTCTTCCCTTGCTGATTCACAAGAACACTAAAATAAATACGCGCGTGTTTGAGGTCATTACTCACCTTAACCTC
>JACZQL010000129.1 GCA_022545745.1 Deltaproteobacteria bacterium
TGACAAGGGCACAGCGACAACGGACACATTTTGCTTTAGTTTTAGCACTCCTTATCACTTGGTGTTTTTGCGCCTTGGGCCTCCTTTGGGAGTCAGACCCTTTCCAATATCGATGAGCGGCTGGATGATTTGGACAAGGAGGGCATTGACGTCCAGTTTCTCTTTCCAAGTTTTCTTCTGCACGTTAACTCCTGGAATGATGGTGTGTTGGGAAACGGTGTCTGTCACGCTTACAACACGTGGCTCGGCAAGGTCTGTGGGGCAGCGCCCGATCGGTTGAAAGGTGTGGGGCTAGTATGCCTTCAGGATCCCGTGGGAGCGGCACGAGAGGTGTCACATTTAAAGGAGATGGGTCTGAATGCGGTCATGATTAATGGCACAGTGGGAGAAAAGCGCCTGGACCATCCCGACCATGATGCCTTCTTTGCACAAGCGGATCGATTACGGGTTCCCGTTGCAGTTCACTTTAGCCTTGAATTTCCAGGAGTTACGGATCTCTTCCCCCATTTTTTTCCCACCCGCGTCCTAGCAGGAGTTTTTCCCATTATGGCTGGTTTGACCAGTGTCCTCTGTACCGGCCTGCTGGACCGCTACCCAAATCTGCGCTTTGCCTTTCTCGAGGGGGGGTGTAACTGGGTGGCCTCCTACACGGAACGCATGGATAACCATTTTGAAAATCCCCGCTACAACGCGCGTCAGTTGATCTCCCGCCCTCCAAGTGAGTATCTTCGCTCGGGGAGGATCTTTTTTGGCTGTGAGGGCGACGAATCGTACCTCGGTCGTGTGGTCAGTGAAATAGGCGAGGATCTACTCATGTTTTCCTCAGACTATCCCCATGCCGACCGCACTGAGGGAACGGCGCGCCTATTAAGTGGACGAAGCGACCTTTCAATCTCGGCGAAGAAAAAGATCCTCGAAGAGAATGCCCAACGGTTTTACGGACTCTAACCCTTGACAGCCAGCGGCGGCGGCTCAGGGGGCGGCGCGCAGGGCAGGGCGTGCCAGGAGACGATCCATCCATGCCTTTACATGGGGTGTGCTGTCGTCGATGGAATACCCGTAGCTTGGCTGCCGCACAAAAAATGGGATGTAGGTAAGGTCTGCCAGGGAGTAGCTGCCAACGAGATATTCCCGGTCAGTCATCTCCCGGTCCAGGGTGAGGAGGTGTTTCTTGAGATCTTCTTTCGCCTTTTCCGGTTCGTGCCCATGTCGAAAGTTGCCGGCCGCTTGCTGGAGTCGGGTATTGCAGAAGTCAATCCAGATCCTCATCCGAGCCTTTTGGCCTAGGTCCTTCGGTACCAAAGGGACCTGTGGAAACTTTTCGTCGAGGTATTCGTTGATGATGGCAGATTCGTAAACGGTCACATCGCCATCCATGAGCACAGGGACCTTGCCGTATGGGTTTTGTTCCCAGAGGTCCTTTGGCTTATTTTTCAGGTCCACCTCAATAAGTTCATAGGGAATATTTTTTTCTGCCAGGACAATCCTAGTCCTGTGAGCGTAAGGTCAACTGCTAGAGGAATAGAGTTTCATGGGAAATCACCTCATCATTTTTTCTTACCTTCTATCACTGTAAGATGACGATGGCAATGCCGCACCTGTTTTCTTGTCGTTTTTGCTTGACCCCCAATGACTCAGCCGATATCATATGGCAATAATTTATTCACTAGGTTAGACAGAGATCATGGTTCTTTCCAAGCGGCTTTCCATTATTCTTTTATTTATTGTTGTTTCTTTGGGTCCCTTCCGTGCAGGTGGCGAGGAGAAGGATCCGGCGGTAAATCCTTTCCCCATTCCCGCCGGCCTTGAGCCTTCGGTGGAGTTCTGGAAGAAGATTTTTACGGAATATAGTAGCAGAGAGATCGTTTTTTACGACTCGAAGGACGCATCAAAAATATACAAAGTCATGCGGATCGGTAAAAGACGACGTATCCGTAGCCTCATGCGGCGCGAACGCATGAAAATTGTGCGTCAGCATGGTCTCAAGTCGAGAAGTAGGGTGTGGGCGCAGCGGGGGGCGAAGGAGAACTTTGTTTTGGGAATGGAGCGCTCTGAGCGTTATATGGAGCAGTTTCAGGCAATTTTTCGGGAGCGAGACCTCCCTGTGGAGCTTGCCTATCTACCCCTGATCGAATCGTCCTTTCAGGTGGATGCACGCTCACGTGCGGGTGCGGTGGGCATGTGGCAGTTTATGCGCAGGACAGGACGACGGTATCTCCGCATCACATCGATGGTGGACGAAAGGAAAGATCCGCTGGAATCCACTCGTGCCGCCGCCAGTCTATTGGCGGAAAACTACGACATCTTCGGCAACTGGCCCTTGGCAATTACCGCCTATAATCATGGCCAGAACGGTATACGCCGGGCAGTCTCCAAAGTGGGCTCCGACAATCTCATGGAAATAATCCGTAAATATAAGAGCCGCCGTTTCGGGGTGTCGTCGAAGAATTTTTACGCAGAATTCGTGGCCGCAGTCGAGGTTGCAAAAAGGGATGAAGAGTATTTACCTGATCTCGAGTACTATACCCCTTTTGAAATAGCGGAGTTGAAGCTAGATCAGCCCATTTCTGTCTCCTATCTGCTTCGGTTTGCGGGTGTTTCGCGCCAGCAGTTCCTTGCCTGGAATCCAGCCTTGAGCCGAAGGATCAAGATCATCCCAAAGTGGTATCGCGTAAAAGTGCCTGCAGAGCAGTTGGAAGTGTTTGCCCAAGCCTATAAAAAGGCGGTCGCTGGACCCTGGGTACGACACCACGTTGCACGGGGAGAGACCCTCTCTCATATCGCCAAGGCCTATCGAATCCCCATCGGTGAGATTCAGAGCCTCAACGGGCTATCAAACATCCATTTCATTACCATCGGTCAGCAGCTCAAAATTCCCAGGCGCTGACCATCTTACGCATTTATCTAAGATTCTGCTAATTTCCCGGACCGCCCGGTCTCTTTGCGCTAATTTTTCCACCGAAAGCTTGACTTTATAGGTCATATTTACTACAAAATAACGACTTAGATAATTAAGAAAGTTGGTTAATAGGCCTAAATAGGCAGACGGCATAGAATAGTTTCCTCTGGGCCTAAATATTATTCACCGGTGAGGCTTGACTTTATCTACTGGAACGACTAAAGGATCGTGTTGATTTTTAACTTTTTTGATTGTAATAATAAGTAATTAAAACCTCCCCTTTGAGGAGAAACTCTTATGAGTAATACCCCGACTTGGAAAGAAAAGCTTACTCCTAGCATGCCCCCTGAACTTGCCCGAGAGATCGACATCTTTGAGACCCAAATTGAGCTTCGCAAGCAGGGGAAGATTGAGGAGAAGGTCTTTGCTGACACACGGCTGCGGCGCGGTGTCTATGGCCAGCGCTACGATAACGGACAAAGGCATGATGGGATACGGGCACAAAAACTCAAGTTACCCTCCGGGGATCTCACCAAGGGTCCTGAAACGATGTGGGATGCCCCCGGGATGGTTAGGATCAAGATCCCATTTGGCGGACTCAATCCCGAGCAAATGGAGGTATTGGCTGATCTGTCAGAGGAATACTCTGACGGGGTTTCTCATGTCACTACGCGCCAAGACATTCAATATCACTTTGTCCATATAGATGACACGCCCAGTTTGATGCGTCGGCTTGCCGCTGTGGGGATCACCACAAGGGAGGCCTGCGGCAACGCTGTGCGTAATGTGACGGCCTGCCCCATCGCCGGGGTTTGTAAGGGTGAGGTCTTTGATGTGACTCCCTACGCAATAGCCTGCGCTAAGTTCTTATTGGGCCATCCCGATACCCAGGACTTCGGAAGAAAATTCAAGATTGCCTTTTCGGGGTGCAAAGAGGAGGCCTGCGGACTAACCAGCATGCACGACATGGGGGCCATCGCAAAGAAGAAAGTTGTCAACGGGGCAGAGCGACGGGGTTTTGAATTCTACGTGGGCGGCGGTCTTGGTGCGGTCCCCCATCAGGCGAAGCTGTTTGACGAATTCCTCCCGGAGGAAGAGCTCCTACCCATGGCACAGGCCATGGTGCGAGTCTTTGCTCGAATGGGGGAAAAGCGCAATCGAGCGCGTGCGCGGATCAAGTTTCTCGTTGCAAAGCTGGGAATCGAGGAGTTCCGCAAGATCGTTCTGGAGGAGCGCAAAAAACTCACACCCGACCCGCGCTGGACCGAGTATCTTTCGACAGTTAATGAGCCGACGGAGGTACCGCTCAAAAAAGGCGTTAGCTTGAATGGCTCCGAGGTGCCGGAAGGGTTCAAGGCCTGGAATGCCACCAACGTCTACCACCAGAGACAGGCCGGCTACGTTGTGGCGGGTGTCACCTTACCCATGGGTGATATCACTGCGGATCAGTTTCGGGGACTGGCCGCCCTCGCGCGCCGTTTCGTCAAGGATAGTATACGGACGACGGTGGAACAGAATATTCTCTTTCGATGGGTGAGCGAATCCGACCTACCGGAGTTTTTCCAAGCCCTTTCCGCGATAGGTCTAGGGGAGCCTGACGCCGGTACCATTGTGGATGTTACCGCCTGTCCCGGGACAGACACCTGTAAGTTGGGGATTGCCTCATCGCGGGGACTTGCCAAAGAGTTGCGCACTCGACTGGGCGAAAAGAGCCTTCAGTTGGACGAGGCGGTCAAGGACCTTCGGATCAAGGTGAGCGGTTGCTTCAACGGCTGCGGCCAGCACCATGTGGCCGACCTGGGGTTTTACGGCATCAGTAGAAACATCGGCAGCTATACCGTGCCCCACTTCCAGGTCATGTTGGGAGGGAAATGGAAGGAAAACGCCGGGGCCTACGGACTGGCGGTGGGGGCTGTGCCCTCCAAGCGTATACCGGACGTGGTCGCGCGGGTGACCGATCGCTACGTTCAGGACCGACTCAGGGGAGAGAGCTTTCAAGATTTCATCGGGAGGATTGGTAAGAAAGAAATTAAGGGACTGCTCGAGGATCTTACGGCGGTACCTTCCCATGACTTGGATTCCTCTTATTATAGCGACTGGGGTGACCCGCGCGAATTCACCCTCACAGACATGGGAGTTGGAGAATGCGCAGGAGAGGTTATCTCCCAGACACAGTTTGCCCTGGCGGGGAGCGAGCGGGAACTATTCGAATCCCAGATCTTCTTTGATAACGAGGATTTCAAAAAGGCAGTTCAGACGGCCTATCTCTCCATGGTCCACGCCGCTCAGGGGCTCGTCAAGATTCAAAACGCCGACATCTCAGATGATCAAGAGACGATATTGGCTGAGTTCCGCCAGCGCTTTTGTGACACGCAAGTGTTTTACGACAAGTATGCGGGGAGTAAATTTGCAGATTTTCTGTTTATTGCAAAGGAATCCCTTCACGGGAATGGCGGGAACGGGCACACCACAAGGGATCTCGCCCGCCAGCGAATAGAAGAGGCCCAGCTTTTCATCGACGCGGCACACAGTTGCTTTGGCCGGCTCCAAGGGGGCAGGGCGACCCCCTGAATCGTTACGTCAAGCATGGATCTACAGAAGATCAATTTAAAGTTTTTTGTTGCGGACCCCGATGGGATTTCCCTGACGGCCTTTGTCCCTATCTTTCATACGTGGATCCAGGCCTCGGAT
>JACZQL010000130.1 GCA_022545745.1 Deltaproteobacteria bacterium
TGGAGGCCTCCACTGGTTCCCTGGGTCAGGGGCTTTCACTTGCGTTGGGTATGGCGCTGGCAGGTAAGCTCAGCAAAAAAGACTATCGAGTCTACTGCGTCATTAGCGATGGAGAGTGCCAGTGTGGGCAGGTGTGGGAGGCTTCCATGGCCGCCCCGATGTTTAAAGTCGATAATTTGTGTGTCTTGCTTGATTATAACAAGATCCAGCTCAGCGGAGCGGTAAAAGACATTATGAACGTGGAACCTCTTCTGGACAAGTGGCGAGCCTTCAACTGGAACACCATCGAGATCGACGGACACGACTTTAATTCAATCATTCAGGCACTGGACCAGTCAGAGGAGGTGAAAGGAAAACCCAGTTTGATTCTCTGTCAAACCATAAAGGGAAAAGGCGTCTCATTTATGGAAGGAAAATGGGAGTGGCACGGGAAGGCCCCAAGTAAAGACGAGGGAGAAAAAGCGATCCAGGAGATTCTTGCTCAAAGTTAGGTCCTAAACTCAGAGAACTTGCTAAAATCGAGGCTAAATCAATGGGCTCAAAAGCGACACGGGTGGCATTCGGTGAAGCACTGGCACGATTGGGGGCGAAAAATCCCGACATCGTGGTCATTGATGCCGATCTGAGCAAGTCCACCATGACTGATTTCTTTGCTCAAAAGTATCCCGAAAGGTTCTTTGATGCAGGAATTGCGGAGGGGAACATGGTGGGAATGGCCGCGGGAATGGGTTTGGCGGGCAAGATCCCCTTTATCTGCAGTTTTTCCTGTTTCGTGGGCGGCCGGTTCGAACAGATTAGAATGTCAGTTTGTTATAATCGGTCCAACGTCAAAATTGTTGGCACCCATGCCGGCATTGGCATTGGAGAAGACGGTTACAGCCAAATGGCACTGGAGGACATCGCCCTCATGCGAAGCCTCCCCAATATGGTGGTGGTTCAGCCTGCCGACGCAGTGGAAACGGAACGGGCCGTGGAATATATTGTTCGACATTCAGGGCCTGTCTTTTTGCGTCTCCTTCGCCAGAAGGTCAATGACATCAATCCACCGGAGTATCAATTCCAATTTGGGAAAGGAGTCACCCTGCGGCCCGGCAAGCATGTCAGTATTCTGGCCACGGGTGGGGTTATTGAAAATTCACTTAAGGCAGCAGAAAACCTGAAGCAGAGAGGCATCGATGCCGAAGTGGTTAACATTCACACCATTAAGCCCATCGATCGGGAGCTCATAGCCGACAGAGCCAGGAGCCATGGAAAATTTGTTACGGTCGAAGACCACGGAATCACGGGTGGACTCGGCAGCGCGGTAGCCGAGGTGGTGGCGGACCTGGGACGGGGTCAAGTCAAACGGATTGGCGTGGAGGATTTTGCCGAGTCGGGGGACCCTGAGGGACTGTACAATAAATATGGTCTATCACAGGAAAACATTGCTGCAAAAACCCTTGACCTACTCCAAGATTAAGAACCCCTCTCCACTCTAATCTACTCTCCGCTAGGATAACTGTGATCGCCCTATTGCTCAAAGTCTAGCAGGCCTGGCAATCCATCAACCCATATGGCTGAAGGACAAGGTATACCCAGACCCACGGCACGAGGAAATTGGTCGAGTGCCATGGGTTTTCTTCTTGCAGCCATTGGCTCCGCCATTGGACTAGGAAACGTATGGCGATTTCCATACATCACGGGTCAGTATGGAGGCGGCGCCTTTGTCCTCGTTTATATTGGGTTTGTCTTTGCGGTAGGGATCCCAATCATGCTGGCCGAGTTTCTCATCGGGAGAAAGACGCAGCGTAACTGTGTAGGTGCATTCAGAAAACTTAGACCTCGGTCACCGTGGGTGGTCACGGGTTGGCTTGGGGTCGTCAGTGGTTTTGTGATCCTTTCGTTTTATGGGGTTGTGGGTGGATGGGTCCTTCATTATACCTTCCTTTCCATCCGCAATGGCTTTATGGGTCGATCTCCCGAAGAGATCTCCGCCATGTTTGCCGCCCTCGCGGCAAGCCCCACCCAACAAATTATCGGGCACGCCATATTCATGCTTTTCACCATCAGCATTGTTGCAGGCGGAATCCATCGGGGAATTGAGCGCGGCAACATGATAATGATGCCGGCTCTGTTTCTTCTTCTTTGCGCTTTACTGGTCTACGCATTGCAGACGGACGGGGCCAAGGCTGGTGTTCAATTTCTTTTACATCCTCGTTGGGACCAGATGAGCCCAACCGGGATTTTAGAGGCCCTCGGCCAGGCCTTTTTCTCACTGAGCCTGGGTATGGGGGCAATGATTACCTATGGCAGTTATCTTAACCGGGAGACCAATCTCGTCCGCTCGTCCTTCTATGTAGCCATGGGAGACACATTGGTGGCCATTTTAGCTGGATTTGTTATTTTTCCATTGGTTTTCACCTTCGACCTCGAACCCGGAGGGGGCCCGGGACTCATTTTTCAAACCCTCCCGATCGCATTTTCCCAACTCCCAGCCGGAGTAATCGTCGGAAGTGCCTTTTTTATCCTGCTCGCTTTTGCTGCTTTAACTTCGGCCATTTCCTTATTGGAGGTGGTGGTCGCCTATTTCATTGACGAGCGGGGTTGGAATCGGCCGGGAGCAACTTGGCTAATGGGCACCATCATCTTCGCATGCGGGGTACCCTCTGCCATTTGGAAGAATGTGTTCCGTATTATGGATCAACTCGCCACCAACTTCCTTCTCCCATTTGGGGCTTTTCTCATCGCCTTCTTCGTTGGATGGGTTCTCACCCAGCGCGAACGGACTGCAGAATTCGAGCCAGATGAGATCGGTACCTTTACTTACTTGGGGTGGTCCTTTCTCATCCGATACGTCAGTCCAGTTGCTGTTGTCGTCATTTTTTTGCACCTCCTGAGGAAACTAGTAGGCAGTTAGCAGTAAGCAGAATGCAGTGAGCAGCTTTTCAAACTACAGACAAATAGAAAACGGATAGCAGAAAAGAGTCAGCGCTTCCCCGGCGGTTTTTTGAATCCGGAACAGAACTTTTGCGGTGAAGCGATCATAGAACCGAGCATTCTACCGATTTCGTCATATTGTGCCGAAAGCTCCCTGTGCACATGTTCGTCGAGGTAGCCGCATTTTAGTGAGAAATCTAACCACACCGTTGTTTCGCTAGCTTCTGCGTCAGCATCTGTGAGCTTGCTCACGAAGTGAGCTATGTATCGTCTTTTTCGCCAGGACTCGGCAAAGTTGGCACAAACTGACCGTGATGAACGTCTGATTTGGTCAATTAAAGAAAACTGTTCCGACTTCGGAAATGCCTTTGTTACCTCAAAGATCCTCATCGCTTGGTCAAATGCTTTCTGGTACACGATCAAATCCTTAAAACCTCCGGCCATCGTGTAGTCCTTTCTGATCTGTTCTGGTTAGTAATATCTGTCTACTGTTTTCTGTTTACCGCTTGATTAAGGTTCACTGTCCGCTGTTTACTGCATGCTCCGCTCTTGTCTAAGTCGTTGTTCCTGCTGCCTACTGCTAACTGCCTACTGTTTTCTTGCTGCCTCCTGCTATCTGGTCGCTGCTTTCTGCCTACTGTCGTACTTTTGTCTGCTATGTGCCTGCTGTTTTCTTGCTGCTTACTGCCAGCTGCTCGCTGCCTACTGGTTTAGCTTTTCTAGAACGCCCCTGCGCCGGTACGAATAACACGACCGAGATTAAAGATAGGAAGATAGAGGGAAACGATGATAGCGGCGGCAATCATTCCCATAAAAACAATCAAGACCGGTTCAAGTAGGCTAGAGAGGGCATTTACTGTGGCATCAACTTGCTGCTCGTAGTAGAGCGCTGATTTACCAAGCAAAGCCGGCAGCTGTCCCGTTTCCTCGCCCGTGGCGACCATCTGAGTCACAAGCGCCGGAAATTGACCGCTTTGACGTAAGGAGTCGGCAATAGTACCTCCTTCTCGTACTTTTGCTATGCCCTGGTGAATAGCAGATTGGATGACGCGATTCTCAGCCACTCCCGAGCTGATCTCTAACGCTTCCAGTAGAGGCACTCCGCTTTGAACCAGTGTAGACAGGGTGCGGCAGAACTTGGCCACTGCGGCCTTATGTATGAGTGGGCCAAAGATGGGCAAGGAAAGTTTCAAACGATCAAAGAGGTACCGGCCCCTATCGGTCTGAATTACAATATAGGATCCTAGGCCAACAAACACCATAAGCAGAAGGGTCATGAGGATATTGGACCGAATGACCTGGCTTACGGTAATCAGCATCAGGGTCGGTGCCGGAAGCTGAGCATTGACTCGATTATAAACACCCTCAAAGATGGGAACGATCTTTATGACCATGATAAAAAGGATTATGGTGGTGACGGAAAGAATAACGATCGGATACGAAAGGGCGGCGACAACCTTCTGTCTGAGATAGGCGGTCTTTTCCAGATATACCGTGAGCTGGTTTAGCACGGCGGGTAATTGGCCGCTCTCCTCACCGGCTCGGGCCAGGCTCACATAAATCTCGTCAAACACCCAGGGGTGCTTTTCCAGGGCACCGGCAAGGGTCGAACCAGCTTCAATATCTGCGGCTATTTTGTCAATGGTGTTCTTAAAATGCTTGTTTATCGTCTCGCCAGCCAAAGCCTTGAGACTTCTCAGCAGATGGAGACCAGACTCCACCATGACCGCAAGTTGACCACTAAAAAGGACCAAGTCAGTGATCTTGACCCGATAGACGAGACGCTTCAACATCTCGCCCCAGACCAAACCTATTGGGTTTTTCTCTTGGACTCGTGACAGAGCAACTGAGGCGGCCCCACCATGGACTCTGCGAATATTGAGGACAAAGAACCCCTGCTGTATCAAACTGTCACGCAAGGGGCCGTCACCCGCGGCCTCGGCTTGCCCGTTCCTTACCTTTAGTTCTCGATCCATAACTTCATATTCAAAGTTTGGCATCTTAACCCCGTTCCACCCCGTGGAGTATTATTCGCGACTGGGAAGCCTAGATTCTTACCGATAGAATGTTCAACTAAAGCACCCTAGGATACCAGCTATCGGCCGTCAGCCTTCAGCTAAGAAGTGTCGAGTGTTACGTGTTGAGTTTGGAGTGTTAAGTTTTCAGTGATCAGATGAGGGTGTAAGGGATTGGGTACAGGGGATTGGGTTTAGACTTCATCTATACATAACCCCTACAGGCTACTCCCTATCCCTTCGTTCAATCCTCAATCCTCTATTCTTGGTTCTATCCTTTGCTGCTCACTGCTATCTGCCTACTAGCTCCCCTTTGCGTTCTTCGCGTCTTTGCGCGAGGTCTCTTTCTTACGCTTTGCGCTATGCGCCATGCGCTTTGCCGTCTGCGCTTGTCTGCGGTTAATAATTCCCTTCTCTGTCCAGAACGCTTTGCGCTATGCGCCATGCGCTTAGCGCTTTTTAGGTTGGTTAAAGCTTGAGTAGCTTTCTAGCATTGTCGTGTAATATCAATTGCTTATCATCATCGTTGCAATCCAACGCCTCAACTTTTTCAACTCCCATCCAATCGCCCAGGTCATAGGGATAATCAGTCCCCACCATAAGGTGTGCCGAACCCACAATCCGCCTCAAGTATTCGAGCGTGTCTACACGGTA
>JACZQL010000131.1 GCA_022545745.1 Deltaproteobacteria bacterium
AAGCCACGCCGAAGAGTGGTTTCTCCATGTAAAGTGAAAGTCACTGGCAGCTGAGTTACAGAACAACCTCCCATACGGCTAAAGCTCTTGCAACATGCACTCTACAGTCGTGCATATCTTAGTTTTTTTGTCGGATCGGGGCTAAGAGCAAGAGCCAAGGGATAAATAAGAAGAGGCTTTGCGGTAAGTTTAGTAGCAATTGCTAGAGATGATCTGTGTCCAACGTCCGCCAGGCATGGGTGCCCGGACGCTGGTGTATGTGCATCCGTAATGACGGGAAGGGCCGAAATAAAAGCCACCCTGGCGATGGTGATAACCGAAGTAGAAGCTTCTATGGTGATAATGCCGGCGATAATGGTGGGAGTAGGGAAAATGTCCGTGGTGGGTCCTGTGAAACGTCTGTTGGTGGAATGGATGAGGGTCACCGTGGTGATAACCCGAGTGAAACTCGTAGGTTGATCCATGTGACCAAGCATAGGTAGCCCACCCAAGCACAAAATAGGTTACGGTCAAGGTTACTAATAGTTTAGTAGTCCCAGAATGCATTTCTTAAATTTCTTTATGGTAGACCCTATTCCGGAAGAGGCGCGGTAATGGCTACCCTGTCCCCAATTGCTCCCTAATGGGCCAAATTGTAGCACTAAGGTTTACCTTAAGCCAGTAGCACCGACTGGCTCTATTGACAGCATTTCCATTCTTTACTAAACCTACAGTTTTGCAGTAATGAGCAGTGTCCTGTGACTCCCTTTCTCGAGGCGCAGGCTTCTTAAAGGCATGGTCATGAAAACCATCAAGATAGTCGTACCAGTCATCTTTTTCCTAACTTTAGCAGTATCTCTCTATGCTGCAGGAAAAGAGGATAACAAGACTTCTGACATATTGGACAGGAATGGGTTTGGTGTCAGTAATGCTTTTTCGGTGGAAATCGCCCTCATCGAAACTTCTGATGGCCAGCCCAGTGGCGCTGCCGATGCTTTCTGTCTGGCATTAACACCTGAACAGATTGGATTCGCTATCGATACCCTCGAGGCATTGGCCATGGACGGAATGTTGACTGAAGGTCAAGCCAATTCCCTGGTCTCCAAGCTGCAAATCGCCCAAATTCAACTCAGCACGGAAAATATTATTGCAGTGTTCAAACAGTTGGAAGAATTCATCAATAAAATCAATTTTCATACGAAACAAGGAAAGCTCACCCCGGACAACGGTATGCTGTTGATTAACTCCACGCTGAGTGTCATGTGCCGGACCTGAGCCATTTTACTGGTGGGGATGATTTTTACCGAGACGTAGGGGAATGTTAGGAAACAAGATATTCGGAGATGTTCCCGATTGCTCCGAAATGTAATATTCAAGGTTCTCCCGCCTGCAAGATGCCTCGCAGTTCTGTTGACACTGTTTTTGTTCTTTACTAAAAATTCAGTCTTTCAATTTCAGTAACGGCCCTCCCCAGTTGTGACTACGGTCCCAGCGTGTTGTGGGGCCCGATCTGAGGAATGGTGACCGTTAGGAGGATTAGGAAGCATGACTGAACTTACTTATAAGCAACGACTTTCTGTTGTGTGGCTACTTTTGTGGCGTACCTGTTTGGGTACGGTTTTGAGTGTATTTGCTCTGTTGTTTCTTGTGGATGGGGTCATTAACATTCTCGCAATAAACGAAGCTGTAAGTGGTTACAAAACGATCATCGCCCTTGGCGCCTATCCCATCTCGTTATTTCTTATCGCGCCATTTGTGGTCGGCACAGCGGTCCGCAAAAACTTCAATGGGTTCCGGCTGCAGATTTTACGGGACGAAACAGCAGCGCAGCACGACCAAGTAAATCCAAAAATCTGATTATACATCTCTCCTTCCTTGGCATCATGGTCCCATCGGTGTCTGCTAGCATGCGGTGCAGACCATTTGTTATGTAGATAATGGTGCCTAGTTTAGCTGCTTTCCCCAAGCAGCTTCGAACCATTCTCAACGCGAAGAACTTGATACCCCTGATCAATATGATGCTATTGTAAATAGGACGAAGGTGTCAAAATTCCGGCAAAGGTGAGTCGGCGTACGGAGGGGCTGGATCCTACGGGCGGTATCGTCGCAGTTTGTCTTATTTGCTGGTGTATTTGTCCCCCACCCGAGCTCTCATTTCGCTTTCAACAGCCGCTATGATCCGACCTCTTTCCTTCTCCCCTTGGTATACGAATGCGAACAGAAAAACTCCCATGACCACCAAAAATAAGGAGAGTGGAATTAAATCAAGAACTAAAATTAATGACTGATGAAATCCGAGCCACTCTTGGGGCGTATGAAACCAGTTGACGAGCGTTGATGAGCTGAGGTCGATCGCTTGGGTGGATAAGAGCCAATCGACCAGCCAGAGTAGGTCCATTTCAAACCAGTGCCCGACGTTGAACCAGGTATAAACTTGGAATCCGAAGACACAAAGACCGGCAAGAATAAAAAAGCTACCCACATACCGAATGATAAGTCTAAAGAGTGCCACGCCAATATGTCCTTTTTATCCGCCTTCGCAGAAGACCACAGGTGTAATCCCGTGGAGGCTTCATGTTAGTTGCAAAAGTTGCCTATGAATAAAATTCTCCCACCTCATCAGCAGGGTTGTCAACTCTCAATTGGTTGAACTCGAAGACCTAGGGAGTCTCTTCATTGATTGCGTCTATAATGATGCCAGAGGCGTTTAGAAAATAGTGTGGAAGATCGACTCGGGACCGCACCCATGTGCCGGCAAATGGGATCGAATTTCAGGCGCGAGCGACTTAGAATTTGGGTGAGTGTGCTACTTTTTCCCGTTGTGGTCTATTAACAGCTTCTCAATGTGAGGAAGCAGGTCCTCGAACGTAAATGGCTTAGCAATAAAATCGTTAAAACCACTTTGGAGGTATTCTTCCTTTCCATTACCGTTAACCCCTGCGGTCACGGCTAGGATTGGAATGGATCGTGTCATTGGATTCTTACGAATCAGATCGGTTGCCCGAAGCCCGTCCATTTCAGGCAGCAGGATGTCCATAATGATAAGATCCGGCCGTTTGGTTGTGGCCATTGCCACACCCTGTTCTCCGTTCAGTGCCAGATAGATTTCGTAGGATTTTTTTGTGAGAAGCAGCCTGAGAACCTTGATCAGTTCTTGGTTGTCTTCCACAAGGAGGATTTTCTTCTTCATATGGGGCCGTTTTCGGAGGAAAGGTCGCAAAAGGGGTGCCAGGCTGTAACCAGGTGAAATTTCATGATTCTCGATCTTACCGGCCGTAAGAGGGGATCCGTTTGAGCCAATTAATTGACAAAAATGCCCCAGCGCGGCATCCTGAGCAGCGCCCCCATTGCGGGGAATCACTTCTGCCTGCTATTGAAAATGGCTAAAATGAACTTAAAAAGGACCTATATTTGCTTGCTTTTCTTTGTTTTCGCGCTGGGCTGCTCTGCGGGGGTCACAACTGAATCCATCCAGCAAAAATGGCTTCTTTTTTTGGCAGACGGAAAGACGAAAAAAATAGTGGTTTTGTCCAGGCTGGGAAGACCCTCTGCTGAGTTTCAAAAGGGACGGATTTTCACCTATAGGTTACAGATGGATCACAAGGACGTACTCAGACCGGTCTCTCAGGGCCTGGATGAATTCGTCATAGATAGGAGACTGTATGGCGTAAAGCCCATGTTTAGTTTAGTGCTGATTTTTGACGACGATGAAATCCTAAGACAACACAGCCTAGTCAATATTATGCCATGAAAGCACTCTTTCCCGTTGTCGCTGTACTATTTTTCTTCCTCTCCGCTGGATGCGCCCATTTGACAGGTGAGGCCAAGCGAACGGAGATTGCTGAAGAAACGTTGAAGTTTATAAAGGTGGAATCGACGACAAAACAGGAAGTGCTGCTGAGGCTAGGGGAGCCTCTCAAGGTATGGCGAGGGGAAGCCAACTTTCTGTACGCCGATTTTACCAAGGACGGCATTCGGTTGGGGCCTGGCATAGGAGTGCCAGTGAGTCAGAATCTTTATCTATTGCTGATTGAGTTTGACGACAACAATCGGGTCAAGAAATTCGCAGTAAAAAAGAAGTCGCTTCCGGGTACGATCACCACTAAAAGCAACGCTTATCATCACCGTCGTGCGCTCCTTGAGCAGCTATCTCGGTGGGTTAACCAGGTCGTTGGTTCATTTTAATGGGGTGGCAAGATTCGAGCATGAAACCTCCACGGGTTGACACCCGTGGACTCCTTCCTTTCTTCGGCGGAATCCGCCAAAGCACCCTCCTTCGCTCTTCGAGCTTCGGAGGGTCCGACCGTTGCATTCGTCCATGGGCTTACGCTCATGGTCTTCTGCGAAGGCGGATAAACGAAAGGGTGTATGGGCCGACTTGCTAGATTTTCGGCCATCAGGCTTACGGTTTTACTAAGCCTGTCAGCTCTGGTCTTCCTCTCATCTGGTTGCAAGGTCTCTCCTAATCCAAAGATCGGTCCCTTACCAACGGTTAAGCCGATTCCCCTCGATGTGGGTGTATACTTCAGCCCGGAGTTCCGGAGCTATGAGTACCGTTACGAGGGGTATAAGATTTCAGGTGAACCGGGAGATAAGGAATCGTTTGCCATCGGCGAGGCTAGCGTGGACCTTTTCAACCAACTCCTGCGGGGTATGTTCAAGAATACAGTGGAAGTACAACAGCGGCCTCCTCTTTCGTCGAGTGGGATGAAGCTGGCCGGTGTGATCGAACCAAACATCGAGGAATTTAAACTCACGAAGTCCCAAGAACAACCCCGTAGACGACGACGTTACAGGGTCCAATTGACCTACCGCTTTACGGTATACGCCCCTGATGGAAAGATTTCTGTCTTCTGGGTAAGCGGACGCGGCAGGAGTACAGACCGACGGTTCGCCACCACAGGCAAGATCTTCGGTGAGGCCACAGATGAGGCGATGAAAGACGCAGGGAGAAGATTTGCCACACGTTTTCTCGAAATTCCCGAGATCCAACAATGGCTCGAGTCGATCGGATATTCAAACCATAGGTGAGCAGTCGATCAGCGCCAATTTTAGGCATGCCATGCCTCTCGGTCTGAGTCCACTACCCAAAACAATTTAGGGAGAGATTGGCCAAATAAGCACCTCGCCCCAGCCTTTTCCCCGGTATTATTAAATACTTAGGTTTGGCACCCCATTTGCTGCACCCCCTTATAGTCAGGGCTTCCTAATCATTGCCCTGACGAGCCTTGCAATAACGGACTTCAGATCGATGATGAAGAAATGCTCACTGCTGCTCGGATTTCTTTGCTTTGCGTTAGTATCCGGTGACGCGGAAGGCATAACTTCGCCAAGGGATACCAAACAATTCGAGCCAGAAGAATTTCGCTTGAGGACGAATTTAAACGACCAGGCAATTTCATATTATCGCGATGGAAAGTACGCTGAGGCGGAGCCGCTCTTCAAGCGGTCCATTGCAATCAGAGAGAAGGTTCTGGGGCAATTCCATCCCGAGCTAGCTCAGAGTCTCAACAACCTTGCCGGACTGTATCAGGCCCAGGGAAAGTACGCAGAGGCGGAGCCACTATTGAGGCAAGTAGTAGGCATAGGGGAGGCAGCC